>JAEDMB010000002.1 GCA_016303235.1 Oscillospiraceae bacterium | reverse complement strand
ACTTTGCGGTAAACCGGGATATATAAATCTTCTTGACGCTCTCAACGGCTGGCAGCTGGTAAAGGAACTCAAAGAGGCAACAGGAGTATGTGCAGCTACATCATTCAAGCACGTTTCTCCGGCTGGTGCTGCAATCGGCAGACATCTTTCAGATGACCTTAAAAAAATATACTGGGTTGACGATTTAGGCGAACTTTCACCGCTTGCAAGTGCATACGCAAGAGCAAGAGGTGCGGACAGAATGTCATCATACGGCGATTTTATTGCACTTTCCGATAAAGTTGACGTATGCACTGCAAAAATGATTCAGCGTGAAGTATCAGACGGTGTTATTGCTCCTGATTATGATGATGAAGCACTTGAAATTCTCAAATCAAAGAGAAAGGGTACTTACTGCATACTCAAAATCGATGAAAACTATAAGCCGAATCCAATCGAAACAAAACAGGTTTACGGCGTATCATTTGAACAGGGCAGAAATGAACTCAATATCAATAAGGAACTCCTTGCAAATGTAGTAACTGAAAACAAGGAAATTCCGGCTGACAAGCTCGATGACCTTATGATTTCCCTTATTACTCTTAAATACACACAGTCAAACTCTGTATGCTATGTAAAGGACGGTCAGGCAATCGGTATAGGAGCAGGTCAGCAGTCAAGAATCCACTGCACTCGCCTTGCTGGTCAGAAAGCTGATAACTGGTGGCTTAGACAGTCACCAAAGGTAATGGGACTTCAGTTTGTTGACGGAATCCGCCGTGCAGACCGTGACAACGCTATTGATGTTTATATCGGCGAAGAATATGAGGACGTACTCCGTGAGGGCGAATGGCAGAGAATTTTCAAGGTTAAGCCGGAAGTCTTTACAAGAGAAGAAAAGAAAGAATGGCTTGCTAAAAATACAGGCGTTTGTCTCGGTTCAGATGCTTTCTTCCCATTCGGAGACAATATTGAACGTGCTAAGAAATCAGGTGTTGAATATATTGCAGAACCGGGCGGTTCAATTCGTGACGATAACGTTATTGAGACCTGCAACAAGTACAATATCGCTATGGCATTTACCGGAATCAGACTTTTCCACCACTGATATTTTATGTTTTGCGGGGGACTCTGTCCCCCTGCACCCCCTGCAAGCTTTTTGAAAAAAGCTTGACCAAAAACTTTTTGTTTACAGTGTCATAACTGCGGTGATTTTATGTATAATGATACAGATATTATTGAAGCTCATGCTTATAGTATCCATAACAGAGAGCATATTGAAAAAAGTTACTATTGCGGTTGTTTTTATTGCGGAAGGATTTTCAGACCTTTTCAAGTTAATTTCTGGATTGATGATAATGATACTGCATTATGTCCATATTGCTGTATAGACAGTGTTATCGGAGATTACAGTGGTTATCCTGTGACAGAAGAATTTTTAAAAGATATGAAAAAACGCTGGTTTTGAAAAAAGGAGGTAATTTGTCGTGAAAAATATACTTGTAGTCGGCGGAGGCGGTCGTGAGCATGCTATAATCATGAAACTTGCTGAAAGCACTCATGTCGGAAAAATATACTGTACCCCCGGAAACGGCGGTATATCCAGATATGCGGAGTGCTTTAATGTAAGTGCAACAGATATTGAGGGAGTAGTTAAGCTTGCAAAGAGACTTAATCCCGATATGGTTGTAGTAGCTCCCGATGACCCGCTTGTGCTTGGAATGGTTGACGCATTACAGTCCGAAGGCTTTATGACGTTCGGCCCTAAGAAAGATGCAGCTATAATTGAGGGTTCAAAGGTATTTTCAAAGGAACTTATGAAGAAATACAATATCCCGACTGCTTTCTATGAAGTTTTTACCGAGAGCGAAAAGGCTATTGCATATCTTAAGGAACAGAACAGTTATCCCGCTGTAATAAAAGCTGACGGTCTTGCACTCGGAAAGGGTGTAATTATTGCTCAGAATGAAGAAGAGGCTGTACAGGCTGTACACGAAATGATTGACGAGTTGAAATTCGGAAACAGCAGTGCAAGAATAGTTATTGAGGAATTTCTTACAGGCCCTGAAGTTTCCGTGCTTTCATTCACAGACGGAAGAACTGTAATTCCGATGATTTCATCAATGGACCACAAAAGAGCATACGACAATGACGAGGGACTTAATACAGGCGGTATGGGTACGGTTTCCCCGAATCCTTACTATACTGAAGAAGTTGCAAAGGAATGTATGGAAAAAATATTCATTCCTACTATGAAAGCTATGAATGCTGAGGGCAGAACTTTTGAAGGCTGTCTGTATTTCGGACTTATGCTTACTCCTAAGGGACCTAAAGTTATTGAATATAACTGCCGTTTCGGTGACCCCGAAACACAGGTTGTACTGCCTATGCTTGATGCTGATTTGTACGAAATCTTTGAGGCTGTATATAATCACAATCTTGATAAAATTGATATAAAATGGCATTCCGGAGCTTGTGCATGCGTAGTAATGGCAAGCGGTGGCTATCCCTTAAGCTATCCGAAAGGTCTTGAAATATCCGGTCTTGACGAAAAAGGTCAGACTGATAACTGCTTTGTATACCATGCAGGAACTAAGCTTTCCGATGACGGAAAATTTCTTACTAACGGCGGTCGTGTACTCGGAGTTACCGCAAGGGGAGAAGATTTGCAGTCTGCACTTGATACCGCATACAAGGGAGTATCACAGATAAGCTTTGAAAATGCCCATTACAGAAAAGACATCGGACAGAAAGCTTTAAAGGCTCTTAATTAATTATGCGTAAAAATTTGCTGAAATGCTTTTATTTTGCACTTTTCGGAAATATAGCCTTTATACTGTTTGCAATAGTATGCTTTATATATTATTATGCATTCGGTTCTATCGGCGTTGTCGTAAAATCGATTGAGGCAACAGCATATGCTTTCGAGGGAACAGGATTTATTTTAAATCTTGTATCGGCAGTATATTTTTTCAGAACCGTTCGGGCAAGAATGTCTATGAAAGTCGGTTACTGCGTGTATATAATAGCTGAACTTATTATGATGATTCTTGAACTCAATTCATATCAGATTTCATTTTACAAGCCTTATTCACTTCCGCTTGCAATAATTCATTCGCTTTTTTCAGCGGTGATATGCTTTTCATTTCTTCTTCTTGAACCTAAAAGAACATGCCTTGAAGTTATGGTTACAATTGCAGTCGGGATAATGTTTTTCGGAATGATGGGAAATATTTTCGGAATAAGAATTTATTTCAGTATCCTTACAAATGCAGTTGCATACGTTGTATTATTTGCATCGGTTATATTTTTCATCAAACAGGAAAGAATAGAAATAGACTGTTACGGTGATAAGGCAAGGGTTGCAAAATATAAAAGTACATTCTTTGAAGAATGATTTTTTAATGCGGACGGTCTGCGGACAGTCCGCTTTTTTGTTTGACACATAGGTGCAGAAATGATATAATAATATAAAAAATGAGTAGGTGATTGCTTTTGAATAACAGATTTGAATATCTCCGTGAAAAGACATCAGGTTTAACATCTTCTCCGGGCGTCTATCTGATGAAAGACAAAAGCGGAAATATAATATATATCGGAAAGGCAAAAAACCTTAAAAACCGTGTTTCAAGCTATTTCAGAGAAAATCCTAACCATAACCCCAAAACTGCAAAAATGGTATCACAGGTATATGACTATGATTTTATTGTCACTGATTCCGAATATGAGGCACTGATTCTTGAATGTAGCCTGATAAAGCAGAATAATCCCAAATATAATATACTTCTGAAAGATGACAAGGGCTATCACTATATAAAAATATCAGAAGAAGATTATCCGAGAATTACTGATGAAAAGCATATTTCCGGTGACGGCAAATATTTAGGCCCTTATATGAGTGGATTTGTTACCCGTGAGACAGTGAATGAAGTAAACAAAGTATTTATGCTTCCGACATGCAATAAAAAATTTCCACGTGATTTCCGTAAAGGCAGACCATGTCTGAATTATCATATAAAAAAATGCATGGGAGTATGCATGGGAAATATAAATAAGGAAGATTATAATAATATTATAAATCAGGCTGTTGAATATATCAAAAACGGAAATTCACTTTCAATAGAAAAGCTTGAAAAGGAAATGCTTGAATATTCCGAAAAATGCGAATTTGAAAAAGCCGGAATAATCCGTGACAGAATTATTGCAATCAAAAAGGCTTCTGAAAAGCAGAAAATTATCAGCAAGGGAGTAAATAATGCTGATATTATAGGCATAGTTTCAAATTATGACAATATCTGCATATCCGTTTTAATGTACCGTTCCGGCAGACTTTCTGATAAATCAGTGTTTACAGTTCCTTACGGCGGTGATAATATAACAGGAGATTTTATAAAGCAGTTCTATCACGGAAAAAATGATATTCCAAGGGCATTGATAACGGAAGATATTCCCGAAGATTATCAGCTTATAGAGGAAATGCTCTCTGCACAGTGCGGACACAGGGTTAAAATTGCAACTGCTGAAAAGGGACGGCTTAAGGAATTATTAAGGCTTGCAAAAAATAACAGTGCTGAATATATTGCCGTAAATGATTCACGGACAGGCAGAGAAGTAATCGCTCTTGAGGAGCTTGCCAAAATACTCGGGCTTTCAAAACCGCCATGTTACATAGAGGCTTATGACATTTCAAATCTTTCATCGGCATCTATGGTTGCGGGAATGGTCGTATTCAAGGACGGCAAGCCTTTTAAAAAGGCTTATAAGCGATTCAGCATAAAGGAAGTAACCGGTCAGAACGATTACGCAAGTATGCAGGAAGTTCTGAGAAGAAGGCTTTCAAAAATCGGAAATGATTCCGATGAATATTTTTCACGCTGTCCCGATTTGATACTTCTTGACGGCGGAAAAGGTCATGTAAATGCCGTTGAACCGATTATAAAAGAATTTAATCTTGATATTCCCCTTTATGGAATGGTCAAGGACAGCAGGCACAGAACACGTGCAATAGCAACGGGTGGCAGAGAAATACAGGTATCCGGCTTTAAATCAGCATTTAATCTTATAACGCAGATTCAGGACGAAGTACACAGATTTTCCGTTGACTATATGCACAGAAAGCATAATAAGTCATCATATAAATCTGAACTTACAAATATAAAGGGAATAGGCGATAAAAAAGCATCAAAAATTATGATGCATTTCAAGACTAAAGAAAATCTCTGCAATGCTGATATTAATGAGCTTGCAAAAGCCGGCGGAATAAGCCTTGAAACCGCAAGGGAACTTTATAATATGCTACATTAATTTATATTGTATTTTTCGACAAAAAAATATTTTTTTCAAAATATATAGACATCTTAGAAAAAATAATATATAATTAGATTAGGTGATTTTTTTATGAGAGTAATTACAGGTTCGGCAAGGGGCAGAAAATTAACTGCTCCCGAAGGTCTGGACGTACGTCCTACTACTGATAAGGTTAAAGAGGCTGTTTTTTCAGCAATACAGTTTGATATTGAGGGTGCTTATGTTCTCGACCTCTTTGCGGGAAGCGGTCAGATGGGTATCGAGGCACTCAGCAGAGGTGCAAAGAGAGCTGTTTTTGTAGATAATTCGCAGAAGGCTCTCAGATGTGTAAATAATAATCTGAGAAGTACTGACCTTGAAAAATATGCCGATGTCGTAAACCGTGACAGCTACGACTATATAAAGCATATCAGCAGAAAATTTGATATTATAATCCTTGACCCCCCATACAGATATAATCATATAAATAATATACTCCCCTATGTTTCCGCAAAACTTAATGACGGCGGATTTGTTATCTGTGAATATGAATCAGATTCACAGATTGATATTATTCCCGATGAACTTAAGCTGAAAAAAACATACAGATACGGAAAAATAAGTATAAGCATACTTTATAAGGAATCAGCGGAGGAAGAAGAACTATGAGAAGAATCGCTGTCTGTCCGGGGAGCTTTGACCCTATAACACTTGGTCATCTCGATATTATTACAAGAGCCTCAAAGCTTTTTGACAAGGTTGTAGTGCTTATTTCCAAAAATGCAGGAAAAGCTCAGGCAAGCTTTACACCTACTGAAAGAATGTTTCTCGCTGAAACTGCAACGCATGGGCTTGAAAATGTAGTTATAGATATACTTGACGGACTTCTTGCTGATTATGTCAGAAATATAGGTGCTGTTGCAATTGTAAAAGGTCTGCGTGCCGTAAGCGATTTTGAATATGAATTTCAGATGGCTCTTGCAAATAAAAAGCTCTACGGCGGTGCGGAAACAGTATTTCTTACAACACAATCCGAAAATATGTATCTGAGTTCAAGCCTTGTAAAACAGATTGCATATTTCGGCGGTGATATAAGTCATTTTGTACCTGACTGCATACTGGAAGATATAAAAAAAAGACTGGTAAAGGAGAATAAGAATTATGAATATTGAAGAAATTCTTGAGGAAATTGAAGAGCTTGTTGAAAAATCTGCAACAGTTCCGTTTGTCTCACATAAAAAAATGGTGGACAGTGACCGCCTCCGTGAACTTATAAGCGATGCAAGAATGAATCTTCCTCAGGAACTCAAAGAGGCAAAAAGAGTTGAGCTTGAATCAAAGAAAATTCTTGATGATGCTAAAAAAGAGGCTGAATCAATAATTCAGAAAGCTGAGGAAAGAGCATCAAAAATTGTTTCAAAAGAGGCTATTGTCGAGGAGGCAAGAAAAAAAGCTGTTGAGATGATTAAAAAGGCTCAGCAGACTTCTCAGAATATTCAGAAAACTGCAATTATTTCAATCACAAAAATGCTCGATGAAACTGAGGCAAGCTATAATAAAAATTTACAGTCAATAAGAGCTGTAAAAGCTAAGTTTCCGACTCCAAAAAAATAAGAAAGTAAAGTTTTAACAGATTGTTCATAAATTATTCATAAAATATACATATTTATGTGATAATATATTATTACAGTCTAAATATACGCAAAGAGGCGTTGTTCGTTTAATTACGGGCAACGTCTGTCTTTTTTTCAGGGAGGTTTTTTTATGGATAAAATTGATGCTATGCTTATAAATTTCCTGCAGGTGAATGCCAGAACACCTTTAAAGGCTCTTGCCTCAAAAGTATTCCTTTCAGCACCGGCAGTTTCTTCAAGAATCGACAAGCTTGAAAAACAGGGAATTATAAAAGGCTACAATACTGTTCTTGACCACCAGAAATTAGGATACCATATAACGGCATTCATAAGCCTTGAAATAAAGGCAAGTCAGAAAAGTGAATTTTATCCGTTTATAAACCAGTGTCCGAACGTTCTGGAATGTAATTGCGTTACGGGAAGTTATTCAATGCTTATAAAAGTAGCATTTCCAAGCACTCAGGAACTTGATTCATTTATAGGTCAGCTCCAGCATTACGGAAATACTTCAACACAGATTGTTTTTTCAACACCCGTTTCCCACAGAGAAATACATATTGAATAAAAAAACGGACGGTTCTGAGACCGTCCGGATTTTTTTTAGTTTGTGTCAAATTTGTCAGGCATTACTACTGCACAGATGATATATGCAACAATTCCCAATCCGCCGAAGCAGGATAAAATTGCCCATATAACACGGATTACAGTTGCATCTAAATTGAGATATTCTGCAAGTCCGGAACATACTCCGCAGAGCATTTTATTCTGTGAATTTCTGTAAAGTCTTTTCATAAAGAAAGCCTCCTTTTAATTAGTAAAATTTATATCGCCGAAAGAGTTTGATGCTTTTATTTTTACGTCCTTTGACGGACATGTAAAATCACTGTAACCTCCCATTGAAGTATAAATTGAAAATTCGTAATTGTTTCCGGAAAGATTTATATCCATATTCCCGAAAGAATTTTCCATATTTCCGGATTTTTTTATTTTTAAATCAGAAGTTTCAAAACTGCCGAATGAGTTAGTGAAATCTGTTTCTGCACATTCTGTATCTGATATTGAAACATTACCAAAAGAACATACAAAATCCAGTTTATCAGCATTTGAATCATTTAATATATATTCACCGAATGAACATTCAATGTCAAGCTTATCTGCCTTGAGTCCTGATATTTCAAGCGATGAAAAAGCGGAATTTATATCTGCTTTGTCAAGAGTTTTATCGGGAATATATACTGTAAACGTTCCGACAAATTCATCAGCAATATTTCCGAGCTGAAAATTTTTTTCTTTCATTCTTGATTTAAAATCTTTATCAGTAATTTTCAGCTTTTTGTCTGATATATCAATATCGGGCAGGAGCTTTTCGGGAACACTTTCAGCAGTAATCTTTAATTCGTCGCCCTTTTTAATATCAATATTCATGAATGATATATCAAGTTCGATTTCTGAAATTTTTTCATCAAAATTCTTTGTATATGAAACAGGTTCGCCGAGATATTTTTCATTGAATTTATTATAGTTCAATGCAAATACAGTAACTCCGACTGCTGAAAATACAATACCGCATATAATAGCTCCTACGCCTATTTTAGTAATCATTTTCATAAATTATACAGCCTCCCTTTTGTAGAAAACAGAACGTATAAGCGATACTGAACCGGTAAACAGCCATTTGCATAATTTAAGAACCAATCCGCAGAGCGGTATAAATGCAACTATTAAAAGACCTGTAAAAATAAGTCCTGTTCCAATAAGAAGTATTCCGACTGCAAATGCGGGACTGAAAAGAACTGAACAGCCTGCTAAAAAGAGAGCTATTCCGACAGTTCCGAAAACAAATGCAAGTGAAAATACTGCCACAATAAGTCCGGCAAGTATTCCTAATAATCCTGCTACAAGACCAATCCATATCGGACTTGTAAGAATTATAAGAAGAATAATTAAAAGCAGTTCTTTTCCGTCACGGCTTTTTTCACAGAATCCCTTATTTTCCGGTATGCTGAAATTTTCCTCATCGGAGCTACTTTTTTTTTTGCCTCCGTTATTCTTTAATATAAATACAACTGCAACAATAGCTCCTATAATGCTGAGAGGTATAATAAATTCTTCAAGGCTTGTTATAAGAACTATCAGAAATATTGCTGTTATGATAAGCAGGACTTTATCCTGAGTAATTTTATTAAGAACTTTTTTCCATTCCGGAATATCTGAATCAGAAGTATTTTTAAAATTTTCGGATTCTTTATCCTGATTTTTAATCATACCACTTTCTCTGATAATGTTTTCAGCAATTTTTTCGGGAGAGCCGAGATGTTCAATAAGTTCTGATTCATTTTCAGCATCTTCAAAGAGTTCTTTATAATATCTCAGAGCGGATTCTCTTTCAGTTTCCGAAAGAGGAGAAAGAGCATTATCCAGTCTTTTAATAAAATCATATTTATCCATTTTAAAAATCTCCTTCAGTGAAAATAATATTTTCAATATTGTTTCGGTAGACTATCCAGTCTTTGCGGTACTGTTCAAGAGTAGAATGACCGTCGGGAGTCAGCTTATAATATCGTCTGTTTCTGCCCTGAAAAGCCTTGTCGTATGTTTCAAGCATACCACTTTTTTGCAGTCTTCTTAATACGGGATAAAGGGTAGATTCTGAAACAGAAACAGCGGTGCAAAGCTCCTGAGTGATTTTATAGCCGTAACTTTCTTCTTTTTCAACCACGGAGAGAACCATGGCATCAAGCAGACCGGCACTTACAGGAAAGGACATTTAAATTCCTCCTTTACTATTTCCTGTACTATATTATATCACATATAATATTAGATGTCAAGTATATATTGTAAATTTTTCAGAAAAAATTAAAAAATAACAGATGACCATTGGTCACCTGTTATTTAATCAATAATCTCCGGAAGTATCTTCCATAAGCTTAAAGGATATATCATATTTTGTAATTTCTCCGTCCTTGGATACACTTGCACATTTTGCATGTACTGTATCGCCCGCAGAAAAATTCTTTATAATATTATATAAGCTGTCATAATCATTAACGCTTTTTCCTTCAACTTCATAAATAAAATCGCCCGTTTTAAGTCCGGAATCTGCAATATCACATTCTTCATTTATATCAGTAACATAAAGCCCCTCAAAATCTTCCGGCAGAGAATAGCCAAGTTCTCCTTCAACAGTAGCTCTAAGCTCATCATTTGATATTCCTATAAAGGTAATTCCTATCTTAAAGCGTCCTGATATATAGCCGTTGTTTATAAGCTCCTCTATGACAGGCTTTGCCTCATTTATGCTTATTGCGAATCCCAGTCCCTCAAGGGTAGTGCTTGCATACTTTGAAGATGTTATTCCTATAACCTGTGCATACATATTTATTAATGCTCCGCCGGAATTTCCGGGGCTTATATCAGCATTAGTCTGAATACAGTCCATTTCAAAGGAAGTTGTTTTTCCTCTGATTTTTCTGTTTACCGCTGATACAATGCCGTTTGTTACACTTCCGAAAAGTCCGGCAGGATTTCCTATTGCCATTACTTCTTCGCCTACAACAACTTCATCTGAATCTCCTAATGTTGCAGGTTTAAGTCCGGAAGCGTTTATCTTTACAACGGCTATATCAGTTTTGCTGTCACGTCCGACTATTTCAGCATTATATATTTTTTCGTCATGTGTCTTTACGGTGTGATAGCCGTCAGCGGACAGAACATGTTCATTAGTAACTATATATCCGTCCTCTGATATTATTATCCCTGAACCTGTTCCCTTAAGCGTTGTATGCGAAGAATCTTCATATGCATATATTTCAACAATACTCGGGCGTACTGCTATTGCAATGCCTTCTGTTGAATATTTTCCGTTTTCATCGACATACTCCGGATTTGCTGTATCAGGTTTATGTGCCTGATAAAGTACAACGCTTTTTCCGGTATTCAGATTTCCGGCTGATTTTCTGCTTGAAATAATATCAGATACAATACAGTATATGCAGAGTGCTATAATTGATAAAAATATAAGCACAAGAAGAACGACAATTCTTTTCTGTCTTTTAAATTTAAGGGCATTTTGCTGAACTATTCTGGATTTTTCCAGTTCACTCTGTTTTTCAAGCTCCTCAAATCCAAGAGGTTCAAACATAAAATCATCGTATTTTGTTTCCGAATCATCAAGCGGTATTTCGATTTTTTCCTCATAGGGACGCTGTTCATCTTCTGAAAGAATTTCAGAAGAAAGTCCCCCGCTTGTCATATGTATCTTTTTTTCATCATTATCCATTAAAGAAAAATCCTTTCTTTTTTAAGATTTCGGCTGTTTTACCGGAAGTTTTATAATAAATTCGGTATACTCTCCGTAAACGGATTTTACAGTAATCTGTCCGTTGTGTAGCTGAATTATTTTTCTTGAAATAGAAAGTCCCAGACCAAGCCCCGTTGTGTCCTTTCCTCTTGATGAATCAGTTTTATAGAAACGGTCAAATACCTGTGATATTTCGGTATCTGTAAGACCTTCTCCCGTATTTTTTATACTTATAAAGCAGTCACTTTCATTTTTTCTGAATCCGAATGATATAATACCGCCCTCATTTACAAACTTAACAGCATTTTCAGTAAGGTTATATATAACCTGTTCAATCAGATTTTCATCGGCAACAATTATAAGACGTTCAGCGTCAAGTCCCTGAATATCAACTTTTTTTATATCTATTTTCTGTTCAAACATCAGAACTGTTTTTATAACAAGGTCAGTTATATTGGTTTCCTTAAAATTGGGTTTCATATTTCCGGATTCAAATTTTGTCATATTCAGCATAGATGATATAAGTATTCTAAGCCTTTTGATTTCCTGAGATACAAGCCTTAAATATTCATTCTGCTTTGATTTAGGAATAACTCCGTCAAGAATACCGTCAACGAATCCCCCGATTGTAGTCATTGGCGTTCTGAGTTCATGAGATACATTTGCAATAAAATTCTTGCTTGTACTTTCATTTGATTCTATAAATTCAGCCATTTTATTGAATGAACCATATATGCTGTCAAATTCGTGATTATCAGTTCTTGTAAGCTTTTCGGAGAAATCCCCTCTTGCATATTTTTTTGATATTCTCTCTATCTCAAGCACCGGCTTATTTGCTTTTCGTGCAACAAGAGAAAACACAAAAACAGATATTATGAAAAGTGCAAGAAAAATAAGTATAAATACAATTAACAGTCCCTGTGAAAAATTATCTATACTTTCTCCGCAGACATATGACATAAGATAATATGTTTCAGGTTTATTGTCTCCGTAAATGACTTTAAACTTGCTTCCGTAGCACATAGTCGGTTCATATGCAGAGACATTTTCAGAATCAAATGCAAGATAAAATTCCTTGTCAAGCTGTCTGATAATATCATATGAAATCGTACTTCTTTTTGGATTGTCGGTTTTTTCAATGCTCTGACCGTTTTCATCATATATAATAAATTCAGTGTTACAGCTTTGTCTGAAAATTTCATCTATTTTTTTCACGGCTGTTGTATCAAAAGTACCGCTTTGTGCATAATTTTCCTGAATATCCTTTATATACAGCTGTCCTGCAACGGAAATTTCCTCAAATTTGCTGTTCTGATATTCCTTCAGAGAATAGTTTATCAGAAAAATTCCTGTTATCAGTACAGCAAGAGAAACAGCTGTTACTCCAATATAAATCAAATATCTGTAAGGTGTTCTTTTCATATATCAAATTCTCCGGTTATCAAAAGCAAAGGGACAGAAAACCAGTCTATCCCCATGAATTATTTTTATTATTCGTCATTGAGTTCAAATTTATATCCAACGCCCCATACAGTTTTTAATGCCCATTTGTCTGATATTCCCTCAAGCTTTTCACGAAGTCTCTTTATATGGACGTCAATAGTACGTGAATCCCCGTAGTAGTCAAATCCCCATACTTCATCGAGGAGCTGGTCACGTGTATAGACTCTGTTGGGATTTGATGCAAGATAATAAAGCAGTTCGAGTTCCTTTGGCGGAGTATCAATAACTTTTCCGTCAACCTTGAGTTCATACCGTGTCATATTGACAGAAAGCTTGTCATATTTGACTTCCTTTGTTTCAGGCTCTGAATTTCCCGAAATTACACGGCGTGCAATAGCGTTTATACGTGCAATAACTTCCTTTGCATCAAAAGGCTTTACTATATAGTCATCTCCGCCGATTTCAAGACCTATTACCTTGTCAATAGTTTCACCCTTGGCTGTAATCATTATAATCGGAACAGATGATTTTTTTCTTATCTCTCTGCATACCTGCAGACCGTCCATTCCGGGAAGCATTATATCAAGCAGTACAAGGTCAGGATTAAGAGCGTTGAACTTAACAACAGCCTCGTTTCCGTCATGGCAAAGTATAACGCCATAGCCCTCTTTTTCGAGATAAAGTCTTAAAACGTCACAAATATTTTTATCATCATCAACAATTAGTATTTTTTCAAGTGCCATAATTAAAAAACCTCTTTTCTTAAAGGAATAATTGTCATAATTAATTATAACGCACAAATTCTGAATTGTCAACGATTTTTTCAAATATAAAATCAGTTTTTTATAAAATATAACGTTTTTGAAATATTGACAAAACTGCCGGAATATGCTATATTTTTAAGTAATATATATTTTTTTAAAGGGAGATGCTGAAAAAATGACTTTTACAATATCCGGCAAAAGCAATAAAAAACTTGTTATGAATGATGAGAATGACAAGCGAAAATTTACTATGACTTATAAAGGCTCAAGAAAAAATATTCATGTAGTTATGAAAAACAGAAAAAGAAGTGTAATATATACTGTCTATCCTGAAGTATATGCAAACAAGCCACAGGTTAAAATTTTCAGCGGTGAAGAATGTATTCTCACATGCAACTGCATTAATATGTTTATCGACCGTGAACTGACTTTCAGATTTATGGGTGATATAAGATACCGCCTTAAAGACACTAACGAAAATGAGGGTACTAATTCTGTCTATGATGTCATTGATGAGCGTGATAAAAAAAGTATCGGCAGAATTACTGTCCTCCGTGACGAAAAAGGCGTGAGAAGCTTTTCAGCCGGAATTGATGATGATTATTACAGAGACTATATGGTTCTCTTTCCGCTCTGCCTTGAACTCTGCTACTACAAAAACGAAAAATAATTTCCTGTTAAAAATACATAATTTTTCCTGATAATTATATCGGTTCATAGTGCAGTCCTACAAAAATAAAATAAAATTTCAAAATACTCTTGATTTTTTTTCAGAAGTTGATAAAATATAATTAGCACTCAAAGACAGAGAGTGCTAAACAGGTTGAAACGCTATCTCTAAAATATCAAGGAGGCATATTATTATGACTATCAAACCATTACAGGACAGAGTCGTAGTAAAGATGACCGAAGCTGAGGAAACTACTCAGAGCGGTATTATTCTTACAGGCTCAGCTAAGGAAAAACCGGAAGTTGCTGAAGTTCTCGAAGTAGGAGAAGGCAAAAAGGACGTTGAAATGAACGTTAAAAAAGGCGACAAGGTTCTTATTTCAAAATACTCCGGCACTAATGTAAAGCTTGAAGGCGAAGAATATATCATCGTTAAGATGGAAGATATTCTTGCTGTTGTTGAGTAATCCGGATAAAATATTATTTTTAAAGGGAGATTGATTTATCATGGCTAAGGATATTAAATACGGCGAAGATGCAAGAAAAGCTCTTCAGGCAGGTATCGACAAGCTTGCTGATACTGTAAGAATTACTATGGGACCCAAGGGCAGAAATGTTGTTCTTGATAAAAAATTCGGTGCTCCGCTTATCACTAATGACGGTGTTACAATTGCCAAGGATATTGAACTTGACGATGCTTTCGAAAATATGGGAGCTCAGCTCGTTAAGGAAGTTGCCACAAAGACCAATGACGCTGCCGGTGACGGTACTACTACTGCTACACTTCTCGCACAGGCTATCGTTAAGGAAGGTATGAAGAACATCGCAGCAGGTGCTAACCCTATGGTACTTAAAAAGGGTATCGCAAAGGCTGTTGATACTGCTGTAAACAGCATTATTGCTAACTCAAAGAGCGTTGAAGGTTCTGAAGAAATAGCTAAGGTTGGTACTGTTTCATCTGCTGATGAAAGTGTCGGAAAGCTTATTGCTGAAGCTATGGAAAAGGTTACTTCTGACGGCGTTATTACTCTTGAAGAAAGCAAGACTGCTGAAACTTACAGCGAAGTTGTTGAAGGTATGCAGTTCGACAGAGGATATATTTCACCTTATATGGCTACTGATACAGATAAAATGGAAGCCGTTTATGATGACCCGTATATACTCATCACTGACAAGAAGATTTCTTCTATTCAGGAAATCCTTCCTCTCCTCGAACAGATTGTTCAGTCCGGAAAGAAGCTTGTAATCATTGCTGAAGATATTGAGGGCGAAGCTCTTACTACTATTATTCTTAATAACCTCAGAGGCACTTTCAAGGTTGCTGCTGTTAAAGCTCCGGGATTCGGCGACAGAAGAAAGGAAATGCTTCAGGATATTGCTATACTCACAGGCGGGGAAGTAATTACTTCTGAACTCGGTCTTGAACTCAAGGAAACTTCTATTGAACAGCTCGGACGTGCAAGACAGGTTGTTATTCAGAAAGAAAATACTATCATCGTTGACGGTTCAGGCGATAAGGACGCTATCAAGGCAAGAGTTAATCAGATTAAGTCACAGATTGAAACATGCACTTCCGATTTCGACCGTGAAAAGCTTCAGGAAAGACTTGCAAAGCTTTCAGGCGGTGTTGCAGTAATCAAGGTTGGTGCTGCTACTGAAATCGAAATGAAAGAAAAGAAACTCCGCATTGAAGACGCTCTCGCTGCTACTAAGGCTGCTGTTCAGGAAGGTATTGTTGCCGGAGGCGGTACTGCATATATCAACGCTATTCCTGCTGTTGAAAAGCTTATCCCATCTCTTGACGGCGATGAAAAGACCGGTGCAAGAATTATCCTCAAAGCTCTTGAAGCTCCTGTTCGTCAGATTGCTGAAAATGCAGGTCTTGAAGGCAGTGTAATCATCGATAAAATCAGACGTTCACGCAAGATTGGCTACGGTTTCGATGCTTACAATGAAGTTTACACTGATATGATTCCTGCCGGTATCGTTGACCCGACTAAGGTTACACGTTCCGCACTTCAGAATGCAGCATCAGTTGCATCAATGGTTCTCACTACTGAAAGCCTTGTTGCTGACATCAAGGAGGATACTCCCGTTGCTCCTGCTCCTGCCGGCGGTATGTATTAATTTAACAAACAAAAATATGGCGAACCTTTCGGGGTTCGCCTTAATTTTTTATTCAAAAAAACGGACGGCTCAAAACCGTCCGGAATTTTTTTAAATCAGGATTTTTTATCTTCGGAATCGTCCTTTTCCTTTGAAAGAGTCATTTTAGCTTTTTTAGCAGCTTTTTCTTCAGCCGCAGCCTTTTCCTTAGCAGTTGTATTTTCAGATATTGCCCATGTCTTGATTCTGATTTTATTTTTTTCTCCGCCGGTTTCGATAACAACATTGTCGTCACCCTTGCGGACTACTATTCCGACCATACCGCCGTATGTTACAATTTCATCGCCAATCTGAACGTTATCCTGCATATTCTTGGTTTCCTTTTCCTTTTTCTTCTGGGGACGCATGAAAAGAAAATACATAACAACGAGCAGAAGTCCCATTGAAATAAGCATACCGCTGAAGCTTCCTCCGGCTGTTGCAGTAGTTGCCTGTCCCTCACCCTCTGCAAATGCAGTCACAGACATTAATGACATTGCGGAAACAGCAGATACAATAGCTGTCAGAAATCTGATAAATGATTTCTTCATAAACACAAAACCTCCGATTTACTTAGTTCTGATATATTCATCAATGGATTTTGCAGCGGTCTTTCCTGCACCCATTGCAAGTATAACCGTTGCTGCACCTGTTACGGCATCACCGCCTGCATATACTCCTTCTTTAGTAGTAAGCATTTCCTCGTTGACGATAAGACAGCCCCACTTGTTTGCATCAAGTCCGCTTGTAGTAGTTCTGATAAGCGGATTCGGAGAAGTTCCGAGAGCCATTATTACTGTATCAACATCAAGTTCATAATTAGAGCCTTCAACAGGCACAGGACGTCTTCTTCCGCTTTCATCAGGTTCGCCGAGTTCCATTCTGATACATTCCATTGATTTAACTCTGCCGTCCTCACCGCCGTTGATTTTTACAGGGTTGTTAAGAGTAAGAAATTCAATTCCCTCCTCCTTAGCGTGATGAACTTCTTCAAGACGTGCAGGCATTTCAGCTTCTGAACGTCTGTATACTATATAAACGTGTTCTGCACCCATACGCATTGCACTTCTTGCAGCGTCCATAGCAACGTTACCGCCTCCGACTACTGCAACGGATTTTGATTTGATTACAGGTGTATCATAATCCTCAAGATAGCCCTTCATAAGGTTGATTCTTGTGAGATATTCATTTGCGGAGCATACACCAATAAGAGCCTCTCCTGGGATTCCCATAAATTTCGGAAGTCCTGCACCAGAACCGATAAATACAGCCTCAAAACCCATTTCCATGATTTCGTCAACGGAAAGAACCTTTCCGATTACCATATTAGTCATAATTTCAACACCGAGGTCTTTAAGAGTCTGAATTTCTTTCTGAACAATAGCCTTAGGAAGTCTGAATTCCGGAATACCATACATGAGAACTCCTCCGGCAACGTGGAAAGCTTCAAATATAGTTACCTCATAGCCGAGACGTGCAAGGTCTCCGGCACAAGTAAGACCGGCAGGGCCTCCGCCAACTACTGCTACTTTATGACCGTTTGATTCCGGCTTGACAGTTTCTGATTTAGCCTGAGTCATCATATAGTCAGCTGCAAAGCGTTCAAGTCTGCCTATTCCGACAGGTTCACCCTTTATTCCTCTTACACATTTTCCCTCGCACTGATTTTCCTGAGGGCATACTCGTCCGCATACAGCAGGAAGTCCGTTTGTTGATGTAATTATTTCATAAGCCTTTTCAAAATTTCCGTTAGCGATTTCTCCAATAAATTCAGGTATTCTGACACCTACCGGACAACCGCTTACACATGGCTTGTTTTTACAGTTAAGGCATCTTTTAGCCTCCTCAACAGCCATTTCAGCACTGTAACCGAGAGTAACTTCTTCAAAGTTTCTTGCTCTGACCTGCGGATTCTGTTCAGGCATAGCAACTTTTTTCAACGACATGTTCATATATTAAACAATACTTCCTTTCAGATTAATCTTTAATTCCCTTAAAAAGATTACATTCATGAGTTTCATAAGCCTTGTATGTGGAGTTTCTGCTCATAAGCTCCTTGAAATCAACAAGATGACCGTCAAAGTCAGGGCCGTCAACACATGCATACTTGATTTTTCCGTCAACAGTAACACGACAGCCTCCGCACATACCGGTTCCGTCAACCATAATCGGGTTAAGAGATACAATAGTTTTTATATTATATTCCTTAGTTACATCGCAGACGAATTTCATCATCGGAATTGGTCCTATTGCAATAACTTCATCGTATTTTCTTCCGCTTTCGATTAAGTCCTTAAGGGCATTTGTAACAAATCCCTTTTTGCCGTAACTGCCGTCATCAGTACAGATTGTAAGCTCTGTGCAGTTAGCTTTAAATTCATCTTCCAGAATAACAATATCCTTGCTTCTGAAACCTGCGATTACGTCAGTAGCTATACCCATATTATAGAGCTGTTTAGCCTGAGGATAAGCAATAGCACAGCCTACGCCACCGCCTACAACGCATACTCTTTTAGCTTCCTTATTAACCTGTGTAGCGACTCCGAGAGGGCCGGCAACATCGGAGATATAATCTCCTTCATTAAGCTGAGCGAGCTTGAGAGTGCTTTTTCCGACAGTCTGGAATATAATTGTTACAGTACCTTTTTCACGGTCATAGTCAGCGATTGTAAGGGGAACTCTTTCACCCTTTTCATCTACTCTGAAAATAATAAACTGTCCGGGGAGAGCCTTTTTAGCGATAAAGGGAGCTTCAAATTCCATAAGGACAACGGAATCATTGAGCTGTTTTTTCTTAGATATTTTAAACATTTCTGTTCCTCCATAAATAAAAGCGATTATCTCAATAATTATATCACAGCGTGAAAAATTTTTCAAGTGTTTTTCAGAGATATTGTAAAAAAAGACAAAAGACTGTCCGGAGAGGACAGCCTTATTTATTAAACTGATATAATTGCAATCAAACGAGCTTGATGATAGCCATTTCAGCAGCATCTCCACGACGGGGGCCGATTTTGATAATCTGAGTATAACCGCCGTTTCTGTCAGCATACTTTGGAGCAATTTCATCAAAAAGTTTCTTGGCAACGTCCTCTTTAGTAACGTATGCCAGAACCTGACGTTTGGAGTGCAGGTCATTGTTTTTACCGATGGTAATCATCTTTTCTGCAACAGCACGAACTTCCTTAGCTCTTGTAACAGTGGTTTCAATCTGACCCTTTTCAAGTAAATAAGTCACCATACCTCTGAGCATAGCTTTTCTGTGGTCTGTTGGTCTACCAAGCTTTCTTGTACCCGGCATTGTGTTTCACTCCTTTAAAATTTTAGTACATACAGCAATTATTCTTCTTCTGAGGAAAGTTCAAATCCAAGTGTATGGAGTTTTTCCTTAACCTCATCGAAAGACTTTTTGCCGAGATTTCTAACTTTCATCATTTCTTCCTCTGACTTGTTAATCAAGTCGTCAACTGTGTTGATTCCGGCACGTTTAAGGCAATTGAATGAACGCACCGATAAGTCAAGATCCTCAATGGTCATCTCAAGGATTTTTTCCTTACCCTTATCGTCTTTTTCAACTAAAGCTTCAGCCATTCCGACTTCATCAGAAAGGTCAATGAAAAGCTTCAGATGCTCGTTGAGGAGATTGGCTGCCTGTGACAGAGCCTCTTTAGCGGAGATTGTACCGTCTGTCCAAACTTCGATAGTCAGCTTGTCATAATCGGTAACCTGACCCAGACGAGTATCCTCGACTGTATAGTTTACCTTTAATACAGGAGTATATATACTGTCCACAGCGATTACGTCAACGGGGAAGTTTGTCTGTTTTTTATTACGTTCGGCTGAGACATAACCTCTGCCTCTGTCGATTGTAATTTCCATGTAGAGCTTGGCGTCCTTTCCCAGCGTAGCAATATGCATACCGGGGTCAAGAATATTAACTTCAGAATCAGCCTTTATATCGCTTGCAGTGACTTCACATTCACCTTCAGCCTCGATATATACTGTCTTAGGACCTTCGCCGTAAAGCTTGGCAGTAAGACCTTTGATACTGAGGATAATTTCAGTAACATCTTCTTTGACTCCGGGAATTGTAGACAATTCATGGTGTATGCCCTGAATTTTTACTGATGTCACGGCAACACCGGGAAGAGAGGAGAGCAGCACACGTCTGAGACTGTTTCCAAGAGTAATTCCATATCCCCGCTCCAACGGTGCTAATACGAATTTGCCATATTTGCCGTCGCTTTTGAGTTCAACGGTTTCAATATCCGGCTTATTGATTTTTTTAAGCATAAAAACCCTCCTGTTTCGCAAAAAATATATTTAATTATGAACGTCCAAACGCTACTGATTACTTTGAATACAGCTCGACAATGAGATGTGAAGCAACTTCATAGTCAATATCTTCAGCGAGAGGCATACGAACTACTGTTGCAGAGAAGCTGTCCTTGTTTGCGTTGAGCCAGAGAGGAGTTGTTCTGTCCTTAGTAGCTTCAACAGTTGACTTGAACTTTTCAGAAGTTCTGTCCTTTTCAGCGAGAGCTATAACATCGCCTACTTTTACTCTGTATGAAGGGATATTAACCTTTTTGCCGTTTACTGTATAGTGGTTGTGAACAACGAGCTGTCTTGCTTCACGTCTTGTAAGAGCGAGACCCATTCTGTAAACAACGCTGTCGAGTCTTGATTCGAGGCAAGTGATGAGGTTGTCACCTGTTTTGCCTTCCATTTTTTCAGCGATTTCAAAATAGTGGTGGAACTGCTTTTCGAGAACGCCGTATATAAATTTGAGTTTCTGTTTTTCCTTGAGCTGCATGCCATATTCAGAAACTTTTTTTCTGTTGTTGGCATTCTTGAATCTCTTGGATTCCTTTTTGGAGACACCCATAACAGCAGGGCTGATTCCGAGGTATCTGCATCTCTTCATGATTGGTTCTTTCTGTAATGCCATTTATAACACCTCCTGTAAATTAGACACGTCTTCTTTTAGGCGGACGGCAGCCGTTGTGAGGAATAGGAGTAACGTCCTTAATCATCTTTACTTCGAGTCCTACTGTCTGGAGTGCTCTGATAGCAGCTTCACGGCCTGAACCTGGTCCTTTTACATAAACTTCAACAGTTTTAAGACCGTGTTCCATAGCAGCCTTTGCAGCTGTTTCAGCAGCTGTCTGAGCAGCGAACGGAGTTGATTTTCTTGAACCTCTGAAACCGAGTCCGCCTGCACTTGCCCATGAGATAGCATTTCCCTGAGTATCTGTGATAGTTACGATAGTGTTATTGAAAGTGGACTGAATATGAACTGCTCCGCTTTCGATATTCTTACGCTCTCTGCGTCTTCTTACGGTAGTAACCTTTTTTTTCTGCTGTGCCAAAGTTCACACCCTCCTTACTTCTTCTTGTTAGCGATTGTCTTAACCGGACCTTTACGGGTTCTTGCGTTGGTCTTGGTTCTCTGACCTCTTACAGGCAGACCCTTACGGTGACGAACGCCTCTGTAACAGCCGATTTCAACAAGTCTCTTTATGTTAAGTGCGACTTCACGACGAAGGTCACCTTCAACAGTATAGTGAGCGTCGATATAGTCACGAAGCTTTGCGACATCTTCCTCTGCGAGGTCTTTTACTCTTGTATCAGGATTAACACCTGTTTCAGCGAGGATTGTCTTAGCAGTCGGAAGACCTATTCCGTAAATATAAGTGAGTCCGATTTCAACTCTCTTATTTTTTGGAAGGTCAACACCAGAAATTCTTGCCATATTTTCTTTACCTCCATTGAGAATAGCAGCCGATTAACCCTGACGCTGCTTATGCTTTGGGTTTTCGCATATTACCATTACTTTGCCCTTACGTTTAATAACCTTGCATTTTTCGCAGATAGGTTTAACTGAAGGTCTTACTTTCATTGAAAATACCTCCTTAACGGGTAATGAGATTCGATTACTTTACACGCCATGTAATTCTTCCCTTTGAGAGGTCATATGATGAAAGCTCCACCTTAACCTTATCGCCGGGGACAATTCTGATATAATTCATTCTCAGCTTGCCGGAAACGTGTCCGAGAATAACGTGGTCATTTTCAAGCTTCACTTTAAACATTGCATTAGGCAGTGCTTCGAGAACAGTGCCTTCGACTTCGATAACATCTTCCTTTGACATTTTCTGAATATACCTCCTCAGGTCAGTTCATCCGAGTATTCACTCAGTATTTTTTTCAGCTTTTTATCAGTCATATTGTTCAGGTCAACACACTTTTCAGTGAGTCTGAGATGCTTGGGGTTTTTGCGTTTCGGAGAGGAGAGCTTTCTGCTTTTGCCGTCCGCAATCAGGCAGTATTGGTTCTCATTTCCGGTTATTACAAACAAGCTTCCGCAATCACGTCCGGCGGTTGCCATTACAATCAGACCTTTTGAAACATTCACAGCAGTCTTCTCCCTGTCAGGGTCTTGTCAGTACGACAGGACCGTCTGCAGTTATAGCTATTTCCTGTTCAAAATGAGCTGAAAGCGAACCGCTTGATGTAAGTACAGTCCAGCCGTCCTTCATAACCTTAACGCCATCGCCTTTGACATTAATCATAGGTTCTATACATAAGGTCATTCCGGCAGTAAGTCTTGGGCCATGTCCTGCTGTACCGTAATTCGGGATTTCGGGGTCTTCATGAAGATTTCTGCCTATGCCGTGACCGCAGTAATTTCTTACTATACCGTAGCCCCTTGATGAGCAGTATTCTCCGACAGCATGACATATATCACCGAGTCTGTTGCCGACCTGAGCCATTCTGATGCCTTCATAGAGGCTTGCCTCAGTAACTTCCAGCAATGCTTTAGCTTCATCTGAAATTTTTCCGCATGGAAAGGTAGCACAGTTATCGCTGTGAAAGCCGTTATAATAAGCACCCACATCAACGCTTACTATGTCACCTTCATGGATTATTTTTGAAGCACGGGGTATTCCGTGGATAACCTCGTTATTGATAGAAATGCAGGCACTTGCCGGAAAACCTCCGTAATTCAGAAAAGACGGGGTTGCTCCGCATTTTACTATATAGTCATGGATAATCTTGTCCAGTTCTAAAGTAGTCATGCCTGCCTTTATAGATTCACCCGCAAGCTTCAATGCTGAACCGGCAATTTTACCGGCATCACGCATTTTAGCCAAATCGGATTTTGATTTTATACTTATCATTTTTAATTATGCCTCTACTGCCTTGAGAGTAAGTTTGTAGGTGTCAGCGACTTCTTCCTGACCCTCAACAGTAACAAGCTTGCCCTGATTTGCATAATAATCTTTAAGGGGAGCTGTTTTTTCGTGATAAACAGCAAGTCTTTCAAGAACGGTTTCAGGCTGGTCGTCCTTACGGATAACAGTCTTTGCACCGCACTTGTCACAGATTCCGTCAACCTTTGAAGGATTGTACTCGATATGATAGGAAGCACCGCAACCTTCGCAAACACGTCTGCCGGAAAGTCTGTTCTTTATTTTTTCGTCCGGAACATCGATTTCGATAACCTTGTCGATTTTGATTCCCATAGCATCAAGAGCTTCTGCCTGCGGAACAGTTCTCGGGAAACCGTCAAGGATAAAGCCGTTTTTGCAGTCGTCCTTAGCGATTCTGTCCTGAAGGATTCCGATAACGATTTCATCGGAAACCAAAGCACCGCTTTCCATAGCTACTTTAGCTTTGAGACCGTATTCCGTACCGTTCTTAACAGCTTCACGGAGAATATTTCCGGTAGAAATCTGCGGAATATTAAAAGCCTCTGAAATCTTTTCTGCCTGAGTGCCTTTACCTGCACCAGGAGCGCCTAAAAATATAAGGTTCATTGATATATCCTCCTTTTAAAGC
The DNA here is from genome assembly GCA_016303235.1 of Oscillospiraceae bacterium. Classification (GTDB taxonomy): domain Bacteria; phylum Bacillota; class Clostridia; order Oscillospirales; family Ruminococcaceae; genus Ruminococcus. The sequence continues at coordinate 14,874 of JAEDMB010000002.1, read as the reverse complement.
TTAACGTAAGAAACCTTTATGTTCTTTCATCATAAGCTGTGACTCAATCATACGAACTGTTTCGAGAGCAACGCTTACAACGATAAGGATTGAAGTACCGCCCATTGAAAGTGATGCAAGGTTTGAATCCGCCATAGTCATAAATATAGGGATTATAGCGATTATTCCGAGGAATATTGCACCTACAAGAGTAATCTTTGAGAGAACCTTCTGAATATAATCAGAAGTAGGCTTACCAGGTCTTATACCGGGGATAGCACCGTTATTCTGACGAAGACCGTTTGCAATTTCAATAGGATTGTACTGCATTGAAACGTAGAAATAGTTAAAGCCGATAATCAAAAGGAAATAGATTATGGCATATGAAATGCTCTGAGTGCTGAAGAAGTGGCAGAAGTGGTAATAGAAACCAGATGTAACAGTCGGGTCAAGAGGCTTAAAGAGCTGGATTGTCGACGGCAGTGACATAAATGACATTGCGAAGATAATCGGCATAACACCGCTCATACAGATTTTAATCGGTATATGAGTTTTCTGACCTGCATACTGTCTGTTTCCGACAACACGCTTAGCATACTGAATAGTGATTCTTCTTTCGGATTCGTTCATAAATACAACGAAGCCTATGATAGCAACGAAGAATATGAGTACTCCGACTGAAACGAAGAGATATGGATTAGGGTTATCGGAAGTAAGTCTTATGAGAGTACCTACATCGGTAGGGAATCTTGCGACTATTCCGGCAAAAAGTATCATTGATACACCGTTGCCGATACCCTTTTCATTGATTCTGTTGCCCATCCAGACAACAAGTGAAGAACCTGCCATAAATGAAAGAATTATTACGGCAGCGGCGAAAACGCCCTGAAATCCTTCAGTATATTTTACAGCATTCATCTGGCTTTTGAGTGTCAGATAGTAGGCGTATGACATAAAAGCGGAAAGCCCGAGAGAAACATATGCGGTAATCTTTCCGATTTTCTTTCTGCCCTCCTCGCCTTCACTCTGAAGACGTTCAAGAGGAGGGAGAGCATACGTCAGAAGCTGTATGATAATTGATGCGTTGATATAAGGGGTAATTGACAGACAGAATATAGTTGCCTTTGACAACGCACCGCCCGTCATAGTATTCAGATATTCGAGAAAGTTTCCGTTTGTCGCATTAGTTGTCATCCAGCTTCCGACAGCCGTTGTATCGAGATACGGAACGGTTATGGCACTTCCTATTCTGAATATAACAATCATGAGTAATGTGTAAAGAAGTTTCTTTCTTAAATCAGGTGATTTCCATGCTTTCCTGAGAGTTTCAAACACATTACATCACCTCTGCTTTCCCGCCAGCCTTTTCTATTTTTTCGATTGCACTCTGTGAGAATTTAGCAGCCTTTACTGTAAGTTTTGCTGTAAGTTCGCCGTTGCCGAGAATCTTGACACCGTCGTTTACTTTCTTAACAAGTCCTGATGCGATAAGGAGTTCTGTATCAACAACAGTACCGTCCTTGAATTTATTGAGGTCTGAAACATTTACAACAGCATACTTTGTAGCGAAAATGTTGTTGAAACCTCTCTTAGGGATACGTCTTGCGAGGGGCATCTGACCGCCTTCAAAGCCGATTCTTACTCCACCGCCTGAACGTGCGTTCTGACCCTTGTGACCTTTGCCTGCTGTCTTACCGTTTCCTGAGCCGTGACCTCTGCCGACACGCTTTACTTCCTTATTGGAATCAGGAGCAGGTGTTAATTCGTGAATTTTCATGGTTTTGCACCTCCTTGCTTACGCTTCATGTACCTCAACGAGGTGGATAATCTTCTTTATTTTACCGTTTGTCTGCTCGTTGTCGGGCTGAGTAGTAACATCGCCTACTTTTTTAAGTCCGAGTGACTGAGCAGTAGCAATCTGGTCTTTTTTTCTGCCGATAAGGCTTTTTACGAGTTTGATTTCCTTTGCCATTTCTCAAATCTCCCTTAACCTAAAATTTCCTTAACGGACTTGCCTCTCTTTTCGGCTACTTCCTTAGCAGTAGTACATTCAGCGAGACCGTTTATAGTAGCTCTTACAACGTTGCAGGGATTATTGGAACGGAGTGATTTAGTTCTTATATCCTTAATGCCTGCTACTTCGATTACGGCACGGACAGGACCGCCGGCGATAACACCGGTACCGGGTGCAGCGGGTTTCATAAGAACTTCGCCTGCTCCGAATTTGCCGATAATTTCGTGAGGGATTGTAGTGCCTTTTAATGCAACCTTGATGAGGTTCTTCTTAGCATCTTCAATACCCTTGCGGATAGCGTCCGGAACTTCTCCGGATTTTCCGAGACCGAAGCCAACAGTACCGTTACCGTCTCCGACAACAACGAGTGCAGAGAACTTCATGATACGTCCGCCCTTGACAGTCTTGGAAACACGGTTGATAGCAACAACCTTTTCAGCGAGTTCAAGACCCTGTGCATCTATTTTAGCCATCATTTAACCTCCCTCTTAGAATTTAAGACCGTTTTCACGTGCGCCTTCTGCAAGCTCCTTGATTCTTCCGTGATAAAGGTAACCGCCACGGTCAAAAACAACTTCAGATATACCCTTTTCGAGTGCATTTTTAGCAATCATAGCACCTACTGTACGGGCACCTTCAACGTTTCCGCCGTTGCCTTCAAAACCCTTATCCATGCTGGAAGCAGAAGCAAGAGTTACACCGTTCACGTCATCGATAATCTGAGCATATATATGCTTTGTTGAACGATAGACGTTAAGACGGGGACGCTCAGGAGTACCGGAAATCTTTGCACGAACTCTGCGGTGTCTCTTGAGTCTCGCCTTATTGCTGTCAATTTTTTTAATCATAGCAATTTACTCCTTTTAATTACTTCTTACCCTTACCGGCTTTACCTTCCTTGCGAATGATATGTTCGCCGGCATATCTGATTCCCTTGCCCTTATAAGGTTCAGGAGGACGCTTTTCACGGATTTCAGCAGCGAACTGACCAACAGCCTGCTTGTCAATACTGCTTACAACAATCTTGTTAGGCTGAGGAACATCGAGCTTAACGAGGTCTGTTTCTTCGAAAACTACGGGGTGTGAGAAGCCGAGGTTAAGAGTAATCTTATTTCCCTGCTTAGCAGCACGGTAACCAACACCTTCGATTTCGAGAGTCTTTGAAAATCCGTTTGTAACACCCTCAACCATATTTGCAATGAGAGTTCTTGTCAGACCGTGAAGTGACCTGTGCTTTTTATCGTCTGACGGTCTGCTGACAGTGATAACTCCGTCAGCAATATCTATATTGAGTTCCTTGCTGAACTGTTTAGTCAGTTCGCCCTTAGGTCCTTTGACTGTAATGGTATTGTTGTCGTTTTTAACTTCAACACCTGCCGGAACACTAATAGGCATTTTACCGATTCTTGACATATCAGTATATCCTCCTTACCAGATGTATGCGAGGATTTCGCCTCCGACATTAAGCTCTCTTGCTTTCTTGTCAGTAACGATACCCTTTGAAGTTGAAACGATAGCGACGCCGAGTCCCTTTCTTACCTTTGGCATATCCTCACAGCTTGAGTATATACGCAGACCGGGCTTTGAAACTCTGCGGAGACCTGTTATAACAGGAGTCTTGCCGTCGATATATTTAAGTGTAATTCTTATAACACCCTGCTTGCCGTCTTCAATGAGCTGAAAGCTTTTTACATAGCCTTCATCAACGAGAATCTGTGTAATAGCTTTCTTAACGTTTGAAGCGGGAACGTCAACAGTGGCGTGCTTTGCAGTGTTCGCATTGCGGACACGTGTCAGCAAATCTGCTATTGTATCAGTAATCTGCATGCCGAATGACCTCCTTTTTGTATTTTACCAGCTTGCTTTTTTAACACCCGGAATCTGACCGTCATGAGCAAGTTCTCTGAAACAGATACGGCAGATGCCGAACTTTCTGAGATAAGCATGAGGTCTGCCACAAATCTTGCATCTGTTGTATGCTCTTGTGGAATACTTGGGAGTTCTCTGCTGTTTATTAATCATTGCCTTTTTAGCCATGTTTGAAATACCTCCCTGAATTACTTGATGAACGGAGCACCCATAAGTGTGAGTAACTCTTTAGCTTCTTCATCGGTCTGGGCAGTTGTGATAAAGTTGATGTCCATACCTCTTACCTTATCGATTTTATCGTATTCGATTTCGGGGAAGATGAGCTGTTCCTTGATACCGGTTGAATAGTTGCCCTTGCCGTCGAAGGAATTTCCGTTTATTCCTCTGAAGTCACGAACACGTGGGAAAGCAACATTGAAGAGCTTGTCAACGAATTCGTACATCTTTTCATTTCTGAGGGTAACCTTAACGCCGATAGGCATACCTTCACGGAGCTTGAAGTTAGCAACTGACTTCTTGGCACGGCATACAACAGGCTTCTGACCTGTAATAACAGCGAGGTCGTTCATAATAGCGTCGATAACCTTGGCATTATCCTTGGCTTCACCGGCACCGACATTGATTACAACCTTTTCGAGCTTCGGAATCTGCATAACGCTCTTGTAATTGAATTTCTTCATCAATGCAGGAGCAACATCGCTGATATAATAATCCTTTAATCTAGCCATTTTGTTTCTCCTTATTACTTGAATGATTTACCGCATTTCTTGCAAACACGGAGCTTGTTAACCTTATCGCCGTCTGCTTCGAACTTATGGCCTGTTCTTGTAGGCTTCTTGCATTCGGGGCATACGAGCTGAACCTTGCACGCATAGAGAGGAGCTTCAGCCTTGACGATACCGCCCTGCTGACCTACTCTTGTAGGCTTAACGTGCTTTGTAATAACGTTGACACCTTCAACGATAACCTTGCCTTCCTTGGGGCTTACTTCGAGAACCTTGCCCTGCTTGCCCTTATCAGAGCCTGTAAGCAGAACAACGGTGTCACCGGTTTTTACGTGAACTTTATTCATAACTTAATGACACCTCCATTAAAGTACTTCAGGAGCGAGGCTGAGGATTTTAGTGAATTCCTTTTCACGGAGTTCCTTAGCAACAGGTCCGAAAATACGTGTTCCCTTGGGGTTCTTATCTTCTTTAACAATAACAGCAGCGTTCTCGTCGAAACGGATATAAGTACCGTCTTCACGTCTGAGACCTTTTTTGGAACGAACGATAACTGCCTTAACAACGTCGCCCTTCTTTACAACGCCTCCGGGTGTTGCTTTCTTAACTGAAGCAACAACTACATCGCCGATATTTGCATATCTTTTGCGAGTACCGCCCAGAACTCTGATACACATAAGCTCCTTGGCACCTGTGTTATCAGCGACTTTCATATAAGTCTGCATCTGTATCACAGCGAGTTCCTCCTTTCAAAATCCGGAAAAAAATATTTTTAATTACTTAGCCTTTTCGAGAATATTAGTAACACGCCATCTCTTGTCCTTAGAAAGCGGGCGAGTTTCCATAACCTCTACACGGTCGCCGATTCTGCACTGATTATTTTCATCGTGAGCCTTCAGCTTAACAGTACGCTTGATTATCTTTTTATAGAGCGGGTGCTTAACGTTGTCAACGATAGCAACAACAACAGTCTTGTCCATTTTATCGCTTACAACCTTGCCTACTCTGGTTTTTCTGAGGTTTCTTTCAGACACAGCTAATCCTCCCTTTCTTACTGCTTATCAAGTTCTGCTGCACGCATAACAGTCTTGATACGGGCAATATCTTTCTTAACAGCCTTGAGACGAGCTGTATTTTCGAGCTGATTTACAGCGAGCTGAAAACGGAGTGCAAAAAGCTCCTGCTTCAGGCTGTCAAGCTTCTGATTCATTTCCTCAGCAGTCATTTCTCTGATTTCGGATGCTTTCATTTACTGCTCTCCTCCCTGCTCTTTAGTTACGAACTTGCACTTGATAGGAAGCTTGTGCATAGCAAGACGCATAGCTTCTCTTGCAGTTTCTTCAGTAACGCCCTTGATTTCGAAAAGAACTCTGCCGGGCTTTACAACAGCAACCCAGTATTCCGGTGAGCCTTTACCTGAACCCATTCGGGTTTCAGCCGGCTTTTCAGTGATAGGCTTGTCGGGGAATATCTTAATCCAAACCTGACCGCCTCTCTTGATGTAACGTGTCATAGCGATACGGGCTGACTCTATCTGTCTTGAAGTAATCCAGGCAGGTTCAAGAGCCTGAAGACCAAAATCACCATAAGTTACAGTATTTCCTCTGTATGCTTTACCTGTCAGGCGTCCTCTGTGGACTCTGCGGTATTTAACTCTCTTAGGAAGCAGCATTACTGATTACCTCCTTCTCTTTTTTCACGTGACTTGTTATTGAAATTGCGTCTGCCACCGTTTCTGTCATCACGTCTTCTTCTTTCAGGTCTTTCGGGCTTTCTTTCAGTCTTTTCTCTCTTTTCGGCAGCCTTTGCAGCATCGCCCTTGAGAACTTCGCCCTTATAAATCCAGACCTTAACGCCGAGCTTTCCGTAAGTTGTATCAGCTTCTGCGAAACCGTAATCTATATCAGCACGGATAGTCTGAAGCGGAATAGTACCTTCGTGATAGCTTTCAGCTCTTGCGATTTCAGCACCAGCGAGACGGCCGGAAACTCTTGTCTTGATACCCTTTGCACCGAGTTTCATAGCTCTGCCGATTGACTGTTTCATAGCACGTCTGAAAGAAACTCTGTCTTCGAGGTCGTGAGCAATCTTTTCAGCAACGAGCTGGGCATCAATATCAGGCTGTTTTACTTCAATAATATTGATGTAAACCTGTTTTTTCATCATAGCTTCGAGAGTAGTTCTAAGCTTTTCTATTTCAGCACCGCCTCTGCCGATTACGATACCCGGCTTTGAGCAGTGGATATGGATTCTGACTTTATCAGCAAAACGTTCGATTTCGATTTTCGGAACGCCTGCATAAACGCACTTGTCATCGGGATTCTTAGACCTTCTGTTAAGAACGCTCATGATGTACTCACGTACCTTGTAGTCCTCAACGAGAGTATCGCCGAAATCTGCCTTGTTGGCAAACCAGCGTGAATCCCAATCTTTTATAACGCCGACACGCAGACCGTGCGGATTAACTTTCTGGCCCATTAAACTAAACCTCCTTGGGATTATTCTTTTTCCTTGAGAACAACTGTGATATGTGAAGTTCTCTTTAAAATTCTGTATGCTCTGCCCTGAGCTCTCGGCATAATTCTCTTCATAATAGGACCGGGTGTTACGAAACATTCTGCAACATAAAGATTGTCCTTATCCATATTATGATTATTTTCGGCATTAGCCATAGCGGACTTTACAAGCTTTGAAACTATCGGGCTTGCGGCCTTGGGAGTAAGGTCCAAAGCAGCGAGTGCTAAGTCAACCGGCTTGTTTCTGATAAGGTCGAGAACGATGCTTACCTTTCTTGGTGATATGCGGGCATTTCTTAAATAAGCTTTAGCTTCCATCTGAACTCCTCCTTCCGCCATTACTTCTTGCCGTTGTTAGATGTCTTTGAACCTGCATGACCCTTGTATGTTCTGGTCGGTGCAAATTCGCCGAGCTTGTGGCCTACCATATCTTCAGTAACATAAACCGGAACATGCTTGCGTCCGTCATGAACTGCAAATGTATGACCTACAAAGTCAGGGAATATTGTAGAAGAACGGCTCCATGTCTTGAGAACCTTTTTTTCGCCGGCTTCATTCATAGCCATAACCCTTTTAAGAAGAACTTCCTGAACGTAAGGTCCTTTTTTAATACTTCTGCTCATTGAAAAACTGTTCCTCCTTTCAGATTATTTGCCGTTACGGCGTTTAACGATGAACTTATCGGTTCTGTGGTGCTGTTTACGTGTCTTGTAACCGAGAGCAGGTTTGCCCCAGGGTGTAACAGGTCCGGGACGGCCGACAGGTGATTTACCTTCACCACCGCCGTGCGGGTGGTCACAAGGGTTCATAACAGAACCTCTTACAGTAGGTCTCCAGCCCATGTTTCTTACACGGCCAGCCTTACCGTAATTAACGTTTTCGTGGTCGATATTTGAAACAGTACCGATAGAAGCCTTACAGCCGATAGCGATTTTTCTCATTTCGCCTGAAGGAAGTCTTACGAGAGCGTAACCGCCTTCCTTACCCATAAGCTGAGCTTCATTTCCGGCACTTCTTACGAGCTGAGCTCCTCTGCCGGGATAAAGTTCGATATTATGAATAACAGTACCAACCGGAATATCAGCAAGCGGGAGAGCGTTGCCGACAGTAATATCAGCCTGTGAGCCTGATTCAACCTTATCGCCTACTTTAAGACCGTTAGGAGCGAGAATATATCTCTTTTCTCCGTCCTCATACTTAACGAGAGCGATAAAAGCACTTCTGTTGGGGTCGTATTCAATAGTCATAACTTCAGCAGTCATATTGTCCTTATCACGCTTGAAGTCGATGATACGATATTTTCTTCTGTTACCGCCACCTCTGTGACGAACAGTAATTCTTCCGTAGCTGTTTCTGCCTGAATTTTTCTTAAGGGGTTCAAGCAGACTCTTCTCCGGAGCAACCTTTGACAACTGTGAGTAGTCAGTAACTGTCATCTGACGACGTGAAGGAGTTGTCGGTTTGTAGGTTTTAATTGCCATTAGATTCACTCCTTAAATAATAAATGCGTTTTTTGCGGGAGCATTACTCCCATACCGGAGGGATTATATATTAATACATACCCTCAAAGAATTCAATAGGCTTTGAACCGTTCTGGAGTGTGACAATAGCCTTTTTCCAGTCAGGAGTTTTGCCCACGAATCTGCCGACACGTCTTACACGGCCACGGCAGTTCATTGTATTTACTTTAGCAACTTTAACGTCGAAAAGCTTTTCAACAGCCTGCTTGATTTCGATTTTGTTAGCGTCCTTAGCAACCTTGAAGGTATATTTCTTGTTTTCTTCAAGAGCAAGTCCGTCCATACTTCTTTCGGTAATAACCGGCTTTAAGATAATATCCTGCGGAGCTTTCATTATGCATATACCTCCTCGATTTTTCCTACTGCATTCTTAACAACGATGAACTTGTCATAGTTGAGAATGTCATAAACATTAAGAGTATTTACAGCAGCTGTCTTGATACCGGGGATATTAGCTGCACTCTTGATAACCTTGCTGTCGGATTCAGCAGTAACGATAAGAGCCTTGCCGTCAACGCCGAGAGCCTTGAGCATATTAACGATTGTCTTGGTCTTGTAGCCTTCGAGTTCGAGAGCATCGAGAACAATCATATTATTGTCGAGAACCTTAGTGGAAAGAGCAGACTTCATAGCGAGTCTTCTTACTTTCTTATTAAGAGTATATTTATAGCTTCTTGGCTTAGGGCCGAGAGCAACACCGCCGTGAGTCCACTGCGGAGCACGGATAGAACCCTGTCTTGCGTGGCCTGTACCCTTCTGTTTCCAAGGCTTTCTGCCACCGCCTCTTACTTCTGTACGGGTAAGAGTAGACTGAGTACCCTGACGCTGATTAGCGAGGTAATTAACAACCATCTGGTGCATAACGTACTGATTGGGTTCGATACCAAAAACAGCATCGGAAAGCTCTGTTTCGGAAACAGCCTTGCCTGTCATATCAAAAACTGAAATAGTTGACATTTAAGCTTCCTCCCTTCATTAAGCCTTAACGCTGTCAATGATGCAAACGATTCCGCCCTTAGGACCGGGAACAGCACCCTTGATTGCGATGAGATTATTTTCTGCGTCTATTTTAACGACTTCGAGATTCTGAACGGTAACTCTTTCAACGCCCATATGACCAGCCATACCCTTGCCCTTGTAGATTCTTGAAGGGGAAGAACAAGCACCCATTGAACCGGGCTGTCTTGAAACAGGACCTGTACCGTGAGTAGCTCTGAGAATGTGCTGATTGTGACGCTTGATAGCACCTGCGTAGCCTTTACCCTTGCTTGTACCGATAACATCAACGCTGTCGCCAACGCTGAAAGTATCAGCCTTAACAATGTCGCCTACATTGAGAGAATCACAGTCTTCAAATCTGAATTCCTTAAGTGTTTTTTTGCAGGCAACGTCTGCCTTGTCGAAGTGACCCTTGAGAGGCTTGTTCATTCTCTGAACCTTAACATCTCCGAAACCGAGCTGAAGTGCTGAATAACCGTCATTTTCAACAGTTTTCTTCTGAACTACAACACATGGGCCTGCCTCAACGACAGTAACAGGAATAACCTTGCCTGATTCGTCGAAAATCTGAGTCATACCGATTTTCTTTCCGATAATACCTTTCTGCATTTCTGCATTTCCTCCTTAATGGTTATTGGTTGATACATAAAAAATATCAACATGACCTGCAAGCATGTTTTATGGGATTACTTAACTTCCATAACAACATCAACGCCTGCGGGGATTTCGAGCTTATTAAGAGCAGCTGTTGTCTTGTCAGTAGGTCTGAGGACATCGATAAGTCTCTTGTGTGTTCTCATTTCAAACTGCTCACGGCTGTCCTTGTACTTGTGTACAGCACGGAGAATAGTAACAACTTCTTTATCAGTAGGGAGCGGAATAGGACCTGAAACTCTTGCACCGCTTCTCTTAGCTGCTTCAACGATTTTAGCTGCTGCAATATCAACAGTAGCGTGGTCGTAACCCTTGATTTTAAGTCTGATTCTTTCATTGACTGCCATTTTTTTCGCCTCCTTGAAAACATAAATTTAAATGGGGGCTGGGAAAGAATCCCAGAGATTGACACGTGTCCGTGTGTTTCACAAATCTTTCTATAAAAAAACCCGAAAAACAAGAGTAGTTTTCCGAGCGAGAAAGGCGTAAAAGGCACAGAGTGACAGCATTAAAGCAAGCACTCATAAAAAACACAAACTGTGTCCGCTATCTCAATCGCCCGTTTGTCGGACATACTCCACAGAAATTCCCCGACAAACCATCGGCAACCTTCTGTTTCTCAGCATATCTTTTGCAATCAGCTGAATGTAACCTTAATTCAGCTTTTATATTATATCACACAAATCCGGAATATGCAATAGTTATTCTGTAAATTTTTTATGAACAAAAATTATTTTTTAAATTATTTTTGAGGCATAGTAAAAGGCAGACCGAAGTCTGCCCTGAAAAAATCATTCTATAACAACGGCAACCTTTAAATCTCTCTTGGCAGCACCAGCACGCATAATAGTGCGGAGAGCCTTAGCGATTCTTCCCTGCTTGCCGATTACACGACCCATATCATCAGATGCAACTGAAAGGTGAAAAGTTATAACTCCATCTGCATCGGGTGCATCTTCAGTAATTTTAATAGCGTCCTTGTCTTCAACAAGACCTGCTGTTATAGCATATAATAAATCCTTCATTAAAAAATTCCTCCAAGTATCGCAGACAGAGGAAGGAATCAGCTCCTCCTCTGCTTTGTTACCAAATTCTCTGATTAGAGAATACCTTCTTTTTTAAGAATAACCTTAACGGTATCAGTAGGCTGAGCACCGTTGGAAATCCATGTCTTAGCCTTTTCAGCATCAACCTTAACAACTGACGGTTCCTTAGTAGGGTCATAGTATCCTATTTCCTCGATAAATCTGCCGTCTCTGGGGTATCTTGAATCAGCAACAACTATACGGTAGAAAGGAGCTTTCTTAGCACCCATTCTTCTGAGTCTGATTTTAACTGCCATTTTAATTCACCTCCGGATATATAATAAACATAATGTATATCAAAGCGGAAAAACCGCACTTGAATCTTGAATCAGCCAATCGGTGGGAGATTTCCTCCGCCTTTGCCTGCAATTTTGTCGAAGTTCATACCGGCAAGCTGTTTTCTTGCCTTTCTCTGCATCATCTTTCCCTTACTGCCGGTAAACTGCTTCATAACCTGTTGCATCTGTTCAAACTGCTTGATAAGCCTGTTTACGTCCTCGACCTTAGTACCTGAACCCTTTGCAATACGTCTTTTTCTTGACGGATTTATAATTGAAGGCTTAGCACGTTCCGCTTTGGTCATAGAAGTAATAATAGCCTCAACCCTGTTGAACTGACGTTCATCAATATCAGCGTCCTTGAGCTTGTCACCGATACCGGGGAGCATAGAAATTATGGATTTGACAGAACCAAGCTTTTTAATCTGTTTAAGCTGGTCAAGGAGGTCGTCCATATCGAATTTATTTTCTTTAAGCTTTTTGGTAAGCTTTTCGGCTTCATTTTTGGTCATGACGTTTTCAGCTTTTTCAATAAGAGTAAGCATATCGCCCATACCAAGTATTCTTGATGCCATTCTTTCGGGGTGGAACTGTTCAAAGTCATCAAGTTTTTCGCCCATACCTACATATTTAATAGGTTTGCCGGTAACTGCAAGAACTGAAAGTGCAGCACCGCCTCTTGTATCTGAATCAAGTTTTGACATAAGAACACTTGTAATTCCGATAGCATCATCAAACGCCTTTGCAACGTTTACAGCGTCCTGACCTGTCATAGCATCGACAACGAGCATAATTTCGGAGGGATTGGTTTCCGCCTTGATTTCCTTAAGTTCATTCATAAGTTCAGTATCAATATGAAGTCTTCCGGCAGTATCAAGAATAACAATATCATGACCGTAATCCTTGGCATATCTCAAAGCCTGCTTTGCAATAATAACAGGGCTTATCTGACCCATTTCAAAAACTTTTACCTGAGCCTTTTCCCCTACAACCTTAAGCTGATTAATAGCAGCCGGTCTGTAAATATCGCAAGCGGCGAGGAGAGGTCTGTGACCCTCTTTTTTAAGGAGCTTTGCAAGCTTTGCGGAATGAGTTGTTTTACCTGAACCCTGAAGTCCGCACATCATAATGACCGTGGGAGGCTTTGAGGCAAGATTTATTCTTGCGTTGCTGTTACCCATAAGTGAACAGAGTTCCTCGTTGACGATTTTTATAACCATCTGAGCCGGAGTAAGGCTTGCGAGAACGTCTTCGCCGACTGCACGTTCAGTAACTTTTGCGACAAAATCCTTAACGACTTTATAGCTTACATCAGCCTCAAGGAGAGCAAGTCTGACTTCACGCATAGCTTCCTTTACATCGCTTTCAGAGAGTTTTCCTCTGGAACGGAGTTTTTTAAAGACATTATTAAGTTTTTCAGAAAGACCTTCAAAAGCCACGTTTACATCTCCCTATCTTTTTAGAATTCAGATAATTTCAAGACATTCATCTATATATTTATTCATAGCTGAAACAATCTGCTTGTCAGAACATTCAGCCGAAACGGATTTTAATTTTTCAAGACATTCACGGACAGCGGAAATTTTTTCAGCCAGACCGAGTTTTTTTTCAGTTTCAAGAAGAATCTGTTCGGAACGCTTTATAACATCACGGACAGCCTGACGTGTAATCCCCTGCGGTTCGGATATTTCCGAAAGAGACAAATCCTCACAATAATAAAGTTCCATATAGTCACGCTGTTTATCGGTAAGGAGTTCACCGTAACAATCAAGAAGAATAACGAATTTCAATTCTTTAGCCATAAGCGAAACATCTCCCCGTAAAGCGTAACTGCTTTACATATTATATATCAAATATTCTGAAATGTCAAGCATATTTTAAAAAAATCCTCAAAAAAATCCGATATTTCAAACATACACAAAACAGGCATAAACTTCAAAGCATTAAATATAAACATTGCACAATCAAAAGTATGCTTTATTGTAAATTCCGACAAAGTTTTAATTTATATTACACTACTGCTTGACAAAACCGACAAAATAATATATAATTATATTCAAGAAAATTTGTGAAGTTTGTAATTCCTTTTTTGACTGACCGTGATTCAAAATCACGGTTTTTCAATTTTACCGAAAAAATTTTCAGAAAACTATTGACAAAAGGAAAATTTTGTGTTATTATTCTATTGTACTAATGAATTAGTACAATAATTCAGATGACTTTTAAAAAAATATAATTTTTACAATAAGAAAGGAGCAGTAATGATGTGGGAATTCAACAGTGAAAAACCAGTTTATATCCAGATTATGGACGAAATCAAGGCAAGAATTATTTCCGGTGCATATCAGGCGGGTCAGCGTATGCCGTCAGTGAGAGAGCTTGCCGAAGAAGCAAGAGTGAATCCGAATACTATGCAGAAAGCTCTTTCTGAAACTGAACGTCAGGGGCTTATATTTTCAATGCGGACTTCAGGAAAATACATCACCAACGATGAACAGAAAATAACGGAACTCAAATCAAATACAGCAAAAGAAGAATGTGAAGTATTTATAAACAAAATGCTTAAGCTCGGATTTTCAAAGGACGAAATTCCCGCAATAATTTCGGATATAATTCATAATATGTAAAGAAAGGAATTTTTATTCTATGGGTGAAATTTTAAAATGTGAGGGTCTCTGCAAAAGTTACGGAAACAAGGAAGCTCTTATAGATTTGAACCTCACACTTGAAAGCGGTAAAATTATAGGACTTTTAGGCCCTAACGGAAGCGGAAAAACTACGCTTATAAAGCTTGCCTGCGGACTTCTTAAACCCACAAAAGGCAAAATACTTATAGACGGCACAGAAGTCGGAGTTGAAACAAAAGCAGTTGTATCATATCTTCCGGAAAGGAACTATATTCCGCTCTGGATGACAGTAGAAAACATAATTGACTTTTTCTGCGATTTCTATAAGGATTTCCGAAAAGAGCTTGCATATGATATGCTAAAGCGTCTGAATATCAATCCGAAAGACAAAATAAAAACCATGTCAAAGGGAACCAAAGAAAAAGTACAGCTTATACTTGTTATGAGCCGTAACGCAAAACTGTATCTCCTTGATGAACCGATAGCCGGAGTAGACCCCGCTGCAAGAGATTACATAATGGATACTATTCTTACAAACTACAATCCCGATGCCTCTGTAATAATTTCAACGCATCTTATTCAGGATATAGAAAAAATTCTTGATGACG
>JAEDMB010000209.1 GCA_016303235.1 Oscillospiraceae bacterium | reverse complement strand
TAAAGGCTGTCGAAGCTGTTGATGTTGAACTGTTCAACACTGCACCATCTTACCTTATAGCTGATTTCACGTCTGAGAGTTTCGCCTTTTTCGATACAAACGAGACAGCCGTTAGTTGACTTTACAGCATCGTTAATCATATTGATAAGGATTTTTGTCTTGCCAGTACCTTTTTTTCCGGTAATAAGTTTAATCATATATATTACTCCTTTATATTAATTTGATGTATAATCAGCCGAGTTTTGCTTCAAGAGCAGACTTGCGGTCTTCATATCCGGGTTTTCCGAGAAGTGCAAACATATTTGACTTATAGCTTTCAACACCGGGCTGATTGAATGGATTTACTCCGAGAACGTAGCCTGAAACTGCACAAGCCTTTTCAAAGAAGTAAATCAGATAACCGAGTGTAAATTCAGTTGTATCGTCAATTTCGATGATTATATTCGGAACTCCGCCCTCTGTGTGAGCGAGAACAGTACCTTCAAAAGCCTTTCTGTTTACGATTGACATATTCTGATTTGTAAGGAAATTCAGACCGTCAAGGTTAGCTTCATCGGGTTTAAGGAAGAGGTCTTTCTTAGGTTTCTTTATGTCAACGACAGTTTCAAACATAAGTCTTGAACCTTCCTGAATATACTGTCCCATTGAGTGGAGGTCAGTTGAGAATACAACAGATGCAGGGAAAAGACCCTTGTTGTCCTTGCCTTCGCTTTCACCGAAAAGCTGTTTGTACCATTCAGCCATAGTAACGAATGCGGGGTCATAGGAAACGAGAAGTTCAACAGACTTGCCTTTTCTGTAAAGGATATTTCTGATAGCAGCGTACTTATAGCAGTCATTGCTGTCGAAATCGGCAGTAAAATCAGCCTGAGCCTTTGCAGCACCCTGCATAAGAGCATCAATGTCACAGCCTGCAACAGCAATCGGAAGAAGTCCTACTGCTGTAAGAACTGAAAAACGTCCGCCTACATCGTCCGGAATAACGAAAGTTTCATAACCTTCAGTATCAGCAAGGCTCTTGAGAGTGCCTCTTGCCTTGTCAGTAGTACAGAAAATTCTGTCCTTAGCGTTTTCCTTGCCGTACTTGTCTTCAACGAGTTTCTTGAATACTCTGAATGCAAGAGCGGGTTCGGTAGTAGTACCGGATTTTGAAATTACGTTTACAGAGAAGTCTCTGCCTTCGCAAAGGGAGATAACCTCATTAAGATAAGTCGGATTGATATTATTTCCGACATAGTAAATATCAGGAGTATCCTTTTTAAGGTTATTATAGAAAGGTGATTTAAGGAACTCGATAGCAGCTCTTGCACCGAGATATGAACCGCCAATTCCTATAACGATAAGAACATCGGAATTTGACTGAATTTTCTTGGCAGCAGCCTTGATTCTTGCAAATTCGTCTTTATCGTAGTCAGTAGGGAGATTGAGCCAGCCGAGAAAATCACTGCCCAGACCGTTTTTGTCATGCAAAGTTTTAGCAGCAGTTTCAACCTGTGATTTAATCCCTTTAAGTTCATCGGGATTGATGAAGCTTTCGAGATATTTAGTATTGAGTTTCAAAGACATTTTAAAAACCTCCAGTGAGCAACATAGAAAGCAGATACATAATTTTCCGCCTCACTAATATCATACTATATTTTGAAAATTTTTGCAAGAGGGAAACGCTATAATTGTGCAAATACAACAAATCTCTTTCTATAATTTCAGTAAATTTGACAGAGATTTTTTGACAGTAAACAACAAAGATGATTTTTTTACTTCATTTTTAGTTATAATATCTGTTTCAAATAAAAGAGTGTCGCCGTTATAGAATGCCATTGTACCTATTTTCTGACCTTTTTTTACGGGTGCAGTTATATATTCGGGAATAACTATCCTGTTTGTAATTTCAGATGAGGCTTTCGGAACTACAACGCAGTTCTGGGATTTCAGCATAATTTCAACGGCATTTTCCTGACCTGATTTTACTTTCATCGGAATAAGAAGTTCATCGAGAAAAGCGGGAACAGTCACCTTAAATTCACGGAAACCCTTGTTTATAAGGCTTTTTGCCGTTGAAAATGATGTGTCCTCATCGGGAGCTTTCAGAATTACCGCAATATATGAGGAATCCTCTCTCAATGCTCCCTCGGCTATGCAGTAGCCTGACTGTTCCGAATGACAGGCTTTGAATCCGATATGCCCCTCGAATTTACGTGCAAGAGTATTTTCGCTTACAAGCTCGGTCTGACCGTTTTTTACAAAATCCCTCCATGTCTGAAAATACGGCAGAAGAAAATCATATGCGGAAAGCTCCGCTGATATTACTGCAATATCGTGGGCGGTAGTGTAATCATTTTCGGAATAATAGCCGTAAGGATTTGTAAATGCCGAATTTCTTAAACCCAAATCGAAAGCCATAGCGTTCATCTGTGAAACAAATTCATCTAAAGAACGGCATGACTTTTCCGCAAGAACTGTCAGAGC
>JAEDMB010000056.1 GCA_016303235.1 Oscillospiraceae bacterium | reverse complement strand
TAGTTGTTGTTGTAGCGGAAGTTGTAGTAGTTGTAGTTGTCGTTGTTGTGGTAGTGGTAGTTGTTGTTGTTGTTGTTGTCGTTGTAGTTGTAACCGGAACATCTGCATAATAAACCTCAATATTGTCAACGGTTACTGAATCTGCCTCACCGTACCAGTATCCGAGGAAAAGCTTTCCGGAAGAATCTATATAGTTTTTGAGAATATCTGTGCTGTCGGCAATTGAAGAAGGAGCTGTCCACATAATTTCCGCTGTATCACCGGCATTGAGAACTACATAGTCAGTATCTTCCTGATACCAGTATTTTTCTGTTGTAACGGCATCAGCTGTTACAGAAGTTGCAGGGCAGTAAACAAGCTTTTTAATATCCTTGTCAGCAGAAATATCAAATCTTACTGCATAAACAGCCTTGTCTTCATCAATACCCAAATCCTCATAAGGAATTTCAAGCTTGTTTGTTTCATCACTTCCGAGAGTGAGAACCTTGTCAACAGCAGTTTTAACTGAATTTGTATAAGGAACTACAACAGTCTTGGTATATGTAAGAGCCACACATGTAAGCCTTACAGAATCAAGTTCTGTATATTCTTCGGCATCTTCTTCACCATACCAGTACTGGAAAGAAATTGCATCTGATGCCTTGTTTGTAACATGTGGCTGAACTTCCTGAGGAACTTCCCAGTATGCCTCATAATATTTTCCGGCATTGCTTACTGTCACGCCCTGTGCAGGAGTTACTTCAAACTCAACACCGGCATTTTCAAACTTTTCAATTTCTTCAGCACCCATATCGTTATACCAGTATCCGGCAGTTTCCTTGCCCTCAATACCGGCAACCTGTTTAGCATATTCTGTATCGGCAGGAGAACCATGTACAACGTTAAGACCTCCGCCATACATAAGAGTTTTCATATCAACATCGGATTCGATTGTTGCAGTAAGTGATTCTATTCTGACTCCGTTCAAATCGGTTATGCCGAAATCACTATATTTAAATTTATGACTGTTTATCGGTGATTCTTCGGTGATTTCTTCTCCTTTTTCAGCATAGTAATCCTCATCAAATCCCTTTGTAAGGGTATAGTCAAGGTTATCAAGCTGTTTTGTAACTGTTGTTGAAATTGTAGCTGTACCGTCGCCGTTGTCCTTGAAAGACCATGCACCGCTCTTAAGGTTATTATCCGGAATTACATCAATATTCGGAATTGAGGGGTTATCAGGGTCTGTGGGTTCAGTCGGTTCAGTAGGCTTTGTCGGGTCAGTAGGAGTTGTTTTAGCGTTTGCCTCAGCAGATATGATTTGAACAGTACCGCCTTTTCCGCTGTAATAGTTTCTGAATTCATACTTGCCGGGGTATTTATCCGACTTGGGATTATAGCTGAGTTCAAGAGATGAAACGTCAATTGTTATGGTAAATTCTTCGCCCTCTTTAACCTGAAGTTCAACGCCTGCACCTTCTTCAGCCCATTTTGTACCGTCATATTCAAGCCAGTAAGGAGATTCAGCAGTACCTATACCAAATCCGTAAGTAAATCCGCCTGTATAGTCTGCAACACATGTAAAAGTAATAGTCTTGACTCCTGCTGTACCGAGTTCAGCTGTATATCCTGTGTAAACGTCTTTTAAAGCAAGAGACGTGCCGACACTGACGGATTCAGCAACGGTAGTAAAAGCCGGAACTACTGCCGGAGCAGTCATTGATGCTGCCATAACGAAACTCAAAGCAGCTATCTTGATTTTTCTGTCAAAATTTGAATTTCTCATTTCTCAATCAATCCTTTCTTAACAAGCACAATACACAATATAACACATATTATAAATATATGTTAAATCTGAACAAATTTATACTTTTTGAATAATTATATCACGGAAATTCCAAAAAGTTGTTAACAAATTATGAACATCACAAAATTTTACTGTTTTCAACACAATTTTCATTTTATTTTGTTGATATTCACGGATTTTCTTTGAAAATCAAGGAAAATTTAATTAACATTATATTAAAAAATAAAATGTTATTTATAATTAAATCAATGACATTCTTTCAATATTTTACATATATTATAATATATTGCGGAAAATAATATATAATACTGCAATATGAGGGGTGATTTATATGATGCTTTGTTCTGCTGATATGCCCTCATATACCTTCGCTATGAAAGCTCAGAAAATTCTGAAGGCAAGAGGGTATTTATGTGAAATAAAAAGAAATACGAGCAGTGCCGAATCCGGTTGCGGATATTATATCAGCGTTTCCGGAAACTGCTCTGAAATAAAAGATATACTTGAAAGCTATTCAGTTCCTTTTGAAAAAATGCGAAAGGAGTCTGAAGATGAACAGAAATATAATTAATTTTGACAACTCTGCAACAACGTTTCCTAAACCTCTTGAAGTACGTCATGCTGTCAGCAATGCCATAAGGGAATACGGCGGAAATGCCGGAAGAGGCGGTCATCAGCTCTCACAGAAAACTTCCTCGGCAGTATTCAGTGCAAGGGAAAATATTGCTGATTTCTTCGGAGCAGAACCGGAAAACGTTGTTTTTACGCTTAACTGCACTCACGCCCTTAACCTTGCAATACAGGGTATTATGTCACAGGGCGGTCATATGATTATAAGCGAACTTGAACACAATTCCTCCGCCCGCCCTGCCTTTGAACTTTTACGCAAAAATAAAATAAAACTTTCTGTTGCAAGAGTATTTCCGGAAGATGAAAAAACCGTGAACAGTTTCCGTGAATTGATTCTTCCGGACACAAAAGCAATAGTATGTACAGGTGCAAGCAATGTCACAGGACAGATTCTGCCATTCAAACAGCTTGCAAAGCTCTGCAACGAAAAAAATATATGCTTTATAGTCGATTCGGCACAGACCTCCGGAATTATTGATATAAAAATAACAGACGGAATAAATATTCTCTGCACAGCCGGTCACAAGGGACTTTATGGAATATCCGGAACAGGTCTTCTGATTTCTGACGGAAAATTTCCGATATATCCCATAATTCAGGGCGGAACGGGCAGTGCCTCCTCAAGCCTTAAACAGCCTGTATTTCTTCCCGATTCCCTCGAAAGCGGTACTCTTAACGTTCCCGGAATAATGTCAGTCTCAGCCGGCATTGATTTTATCAGAAAAACCGGTATGCAGAAAATTTTCAGCCACGAAACTCACCTTTGCGATATATTTATAGATTCCCTTAAAAATATTCCTCAAATTATAATCTACCGTTCACCTGATGCACACTATGTTCCTATAATATCTTTTAATGTCAAAGGAATAAATTCCGAGGAAACTGCCCGGATACTTTCCGAAAACGGTTTCTGTCTGCGTGCAGGATTCCACTGCTCCGCACTTGCACACAATGCACTCGGAACTGATACGGGAACAGTCAGGTTTTCTCCATCTGTCTTCAATTCAGAAAGAGAGGTTTATGCTATCGCTAATTTAATTAAAAATCTGGAAATCTATAAAAAATAATGCAAAAACTATTGAAATTATTTTCATTTATGATAAAATAAATATGGGGGCATTTTCTGCCCTCATACATAAAATAAAAATAAGAAAGGAAGTGTTTCCGTGTCATTGCTTTTAGATGTTACTGATTCAATCCTCAACGTTCTGAATACTGTAACTGTTGTTGATTTCGTTGATATAGCTATACTTTCATACCTCGTCTATCTTCTTATAAAACTCGTCAGAGAAACACGAGCCGGACAGCTTGTCAAGGGTATAGTTCTTCTCGGCTTAGGATATTTCATAAGCAGTATTGTCGGCCTTAAATCATTAAAATACATAATTTCAACTGCCTTTGATATTGGTCTTATTGCTATAATCATTCTCTTTCAGCCGGAACTCCGACGTGCTTTGGAAAAAGTCGGAAGAACCAGATTCGGTTTAAATCTGCTCGGCTTCGGTGAATCACAGGACGAACTAACAGAAAAATGGAGCAATGCAATTCAGAGTATCTGCGATTCATGCGTTGAACTTTCCGCAACATGTACCGGTGCTTTGATTGTCGTTGAACGTCAGACAAAGCTGGGCGAACAGATTGAAACAGGAACAATCCTTAATGCTCTGCCAAGCAAGGAAATTTTCGGAAACATATTCTATCCAAAAACGCCATTGCATGACGGAGCAGTGATAATGCGTGACGGAATTATTCTTGCAGCCGCATGCTTTCTTCCTAAACCCCAGAAAGAGGAACTTGTCAATAAAAAGCTCGGTTCACGTCACAGAGCTGCTATCGGTATGAGTGAAAATTCCGATGCCGTTGTCATTGTTGTTTCAGAAGAAACAGGGCAGATTTCTGTTGCTATGGACGGCGTTCTTACACGTGACTATACACATGAAAAGCTTAAAAAGCTCCTGACTCAAGAGCTTATTTCAAAAAATCAGGATTCTATTATAAAAAATACAAAAAAAACTCCCGTCGAACGTCTCCTCAAAAGGAGGAAAAAATAAATGACTTTCTCAAAAATAAAACAGAAAATTTCAGAATCCTTAAGCAATCAGTTTTCAACTGTGATTTCGTCAGTTCTTATTGCTATAATACTATGGTTCATAATATCAATAACACAATACGAAATTATGACAAAAAATATTGACAATATCCCCGTTTCTATGGAACTGAGTGAAGATTTTTCAGAATCAAGCGGTCTTTCACTTATATCATGCGATACAAAAAAGGTTGATGTCAAAATAGAGGGAAACCGTACTGAAATAGGAGGTCTTAAAGGCGATGACCTTGTTGCAAAACTCGTCACCGACAATATTTCTTCTTCCGGAACGAAAACCGTTTCAATTAAAATCGAAAGCAAAAGCGGTAGAGAATTTGAAATAAAATCAGTTTCACCCTCGACTGCAACAATAGTCCTTGACAAAATAGAAACACGTGAATTTCCGGTTTCTCCCGAAATTCCTAATATTTCATTTGCAGACGGAAAGACTTTCAGCCGTGATGACCTCTCCTGCGACCCTGCTGTAATAAATATAACAGGGCCTTCCGAACAGCTTAACAAAATCGCAAAATGCACGGCAGTTTCGCATAAAAAAGCTACTCTTGATACTTCATACAATCTTCAGAGCGATGAAATAAGGCTTTATGACGAAAACAATTCCATTATTGAAAACAGCGGTCTTAATATTGAAAAAAATAATATTATGATTAATATACCTGTTCTCACTCAGAAAAAAGTCGGGCTTTCAGTTTCTATTCTCAATGCTCCGGCAGATTTCGACAAGAGCTTTCTGGATTTCTCAATATCCGCTGACAATATCGTGCTTGCCTCTGAAAACAGTTCCGCAGAATTTCCGGAAACTTTTGAAGTTGCAAAAATACCGCTCAGTGATATTGATATAGATTATTCAAATACATTCACTGTTGATACAAAAAGCTACATAAACCAGTCAAATCTCGAAACAGTTACAGTCAAGCTAAACAATGATAATCTTGATAAAAAACAGCTTGTTTTAACTGATATATCAATCAGCAATCCACAGCCGAATTATGACTACGAAATTATTGCAAAGAGCATAAACGTTACTGTTATAGGGCCTGCTGATATTATAAGCGATATTACTGCAAGCGACCTTGTCGCAAATGTAAATCTTCTCAATGAATCTTCAAACAGTGATTCATTTATACATGATGTATCAATATCATGTCCGAAATATAATAATGTATGGGTATACGGTACTTCAAAGGTAACAGTCAACAGAACCGAAAAAACTTCTACTTCCGCAAGAACTGTTACAGCTCCCAATGCATCAACAACAACGACTACTGCTGATATTTCTGAACAGTAAAAAAACGGGTGACTTTATTGCAAGTCACCCGTTTATATTTAGTCTGTCTGATTAAGCTGAATTATTTCCATTGAAATTATGGCATAGTCATCGCCGGCAGGCTTCAGTCTGAATTTTACTACTTTAGATACTTCTGAATTATATCTGCTGTTATTTTCCATCCAGTAAGGCTTTTCCTGAATATATTCAACTTCTGCCGTATATATTTCGCCGTCCTTTGAAAGTGCGGTTACTCTCGGCTTATAGGAGAAAAGCAACGGCTTTGACGGAATATTATATGTTCCTGTATCTTCATTGTAATAAAATTTAAGTTCGCCCGAACCTACTGTCTGATGTTCCAGATTAGGAAATTCAGTGTCAAAGAGCTTTACAGCCTGTGCCTCAATATCGACTGCCGGAACTGATATTATATCAAAAGTACGTTCATACTTATCAATTTCGCCTGACATTATAAGTTTCCATACTGATGCAGTTATAACCTGCTGTGATGAAAGCTCACTGCCGTTCTGAAAAGCCTCTATATCCATTATTACGGCGGGATATACAGCGTCTGCGAACTCCGACTGCTTGCTTTCGCCCTCCGTAAAAGACCTTATATGTTTTATTGCATAGCCGAAAGTGGATATTATTCCTATTACTGAAAATACAAGCAGAACTGCTCCCACAACTGTATTGATTGTTTTTTTAGGATTTTTCTGAACAGTTTCCTCCGAACTGTCCTCATATTCATCGGGTTCAGGAGTTTCCTTTTTTTCCTCCTCGATTTCCCTCGGGGATTCATCAAATATACTGCGGAAAGGAATTTCCTCGGGTTCATACTGCGGAACACTTTCGGGAATTGATTCGGGTTCTGATTCAGGTTCAGAAATTAATTCGGGAACTGGTTCAGATTCCGGAACAGGTTCAGGTTCGGGGATTGATTCAGAAATGAGTTCTGATTCCGAAACGGGTTCGGGAACAGATTCAGAAATATTTTCTGGTTCTTCTGATATTTCCTCACTGAATTTTTCAGTCTTTTCAATTATATTTTCAGCAACTGAAACTTCTTTCTTTTTTTCAGATTTCGGTGATATTGTATTCAGTAAATCATCAAGGGACATATCATTATATTTGCTCTTTGATTTTTTTGTACTGTCTGCCGGCTTTGATTTCTGAATTTCATCAAGCATTTTTTCGATTTCATCTTTTGTACTCAGCAACTTTAAACCTCCCCTGTTATCTTATTTGTCCGTTGCCGTTTACAAGATATTTGATTGTAGTAAGCTCTGCAAGTCCCATAGGTCCTCTTGCGTGGAGTTTCTGCGTTGAAATTCCAATTTCAGCACCGAGTCCGAATTCACCGCCGTCCGTAAATCTTGTTGATGCATTTACATATACTGCTGATGCGTCAACCTGTGTCTGGAACTTTCTTGCATTGTCAAGAGACTTTGTAACAATACATTCGGAATGTCCCGTGCCGTATTTTCTTATATGTGCTATTGCCTCATCAATATTTTCAACGACCTTTACGGCAATTTTATAGTCATTAAATTCAGTAGCGTATTCTGTTTCAGTAGCGTTGAGAATATCATCTCCGAGTATGGATTTTGTTGCACTGTCGCCGTAAATTTCAACGGAATGTTTTTTATATCTTTCGGAGATTTTTTTCAGAAATTCATTTGCAATATTTTTGTGTACAAGAAGGCTTTCTATCGCATTGCATACGGAAGGCCTCTGAGTTTTTGCATTGTCTGCTATATCTACTGCCATTTCAATATCAGCTGATTCGTCAACATATACATGACAGTTTCCGACACCTGTCTGAATTACCGGAACAGTAGCCTGTTTCATTACGGCATTTATAAGACCTGCTCCGCCTCTCGGAATAAGAACATCAATATATCCGTTAAGCTTCATCATATCGGAAGCAGTTTCCCTTGACGTATCCTCAACAAGCTGTATTATATCTGCGGGAAGTCCTGCCTTTTCAACAGCATCACGCATTATTCCGCAAAGGCATTTGTTTGAATTTATAGCCTCTTTACCGCCTCTTAAAATTACGGCATTTCCCGATTTAAGACAGAGTGCAGACGCATCGACAGTTACATTCGGACGTGATTCAAATATAATTCCGATAACTCCGAGCGGAACTCTTGTTTTAATAATCTGCAAGCCGTTCGGACGTGTATAGCCTTCAATAATCTGACCTACGGGGTCAGTAAGTTCAGCTATTTTGAGAACTCCGTCAGCAATACCTTTGATTCTTTCGGGAGTAAGCTTTAATCTGTCCTGCATTGATACAGACATACCGTTTGTCTTGGCATTTTCAAGGTCTGTTAAATTCTGCTGGATTATATATTCTGTATTGCTTAAAAGAGATTCTGCAACAGCATTAAGAGCCTTGTTTTTAAGTGCAGTATCTGCGGAATTTATTGCTGTCTGTGCATTTCTTGCTTTAACTCCGAGTGTTTCGGCATAATTCATTTTAATTTCCTCCGTTTTTTTATGCTTTAAAAATCGTACCGATTTCCTTGTTTTCAAAAAGGTCATAAAGGTCATCGGGATTTTTTCCGTTCATAATTATCATATCAATTCCGGCTTCAGCAGCAATTTTTCCTGCATTAATCTTTGTAGCCATTCCTCCCGTGCCGAGTGAAGAACCTGCACCGCCTGCAATTTTTTCTATGTAGTCTGTTATTTTTTCGACAGTGTGAATTGTTTTTGCATCTGGATTTATATGCGGGTCGGAAGTGTAAAGACCGTCTATGTCGGAAAGTATTACAAGCAAATCAGCATTTGATATAGTTGCAACCATTGCGGAAAGTGAATCATTTTCACCTATTTCAAGTTCAATTTCATCTATTGCTACGGTATCGTTTTCGTTTACAATAGGAATTACTCCCATTGAAATAAGCCTTTCAATAGTATTTTCAACGTTTTTCTGACGGTCGGGCTTTTCGATAATAGTCTTTGTAAGAAGAATCTGTGCAATAGTAATTCCGTAGCTTTCAAACATAGTGTCATACATATGCATAAGCTCGCACTGTCCTATTGCTGCGATTGCCTGACGGGTAGGGGTATCCTTTGGCTTTTCACGGAGTCCGATTTTGCCTGTTCCGAGTGCAACCGAGCCTGATGATACTATTATTATTTCCTTTCCGGAGTTCTGCAAATCCGCAATGACTCTTACAAGATTCTGCATTCTTCTGATATTAAGCCTGCCTGTTTTATGTGCAAGCGTGGAACTGCCAAGCTTTATTACTATTCTTTTTTTTTCGGAAATAT
The DNA here is from genome assembly GCA_016303235.1 of Oscillospiraceae bacterium. Taxonomy (GTDB): domain Bacteria; phylum Bacillota; class Clostridia; order Oscillospirales; family Ruminococcaceae; genus Ruminococcus. Next base: position 2,539 of record JAEDMB010000056.1, on the reverse strand, counting down.
TTCTCATTGCATTAAAAACCTCAGTTTATTTTGTTTGACGGACTGCCATTGATATAATTTTCAAGATTTTTTGATACTATATCAAGAAGCCTCTGCCTTGTTTCGAGTGCAGACCAGGCGGAATGTGGTGTTATAATGCAGTTTTCAGCATTTCTCAGAGGACATTCCGGATTCATAGGTTCATTTTCAAGAACATCAAGACATGCACCGGCAATACGTTTATTATTAAGGGCATAAGCAAGTTCCGTTTCATTGACGACTGCTCCCCTTGATGTGTTTACAATCAGCGTTGAATTTTTCATATGTGAAATAAGTTCACGGTTTATTATTCCTTTTGTCTTTTCCGTCAGAGGACAGTGGAATGTGATTATATCCGCAAGCTCCGCACATTCTGAAAGAGAATAAACGGGATACGGACAATTTTCGGGGAAAGTTCTTGTATTGATTATAACTTTCATTCCGAAATCCTCTCCGATTTTTGCAACAGCCTTTCCTATACTTCCGTATCCTACTACTGCAAGCGTTTTGCCGAAAAGTTCGCTTGTAGTATACGGGAAATATGAAAATGACGGAGAGCTTATCCATTCACCGTTTTTTACGGCATTATTGTATACGCTGATTTTGCTGTACATTTCGAGTATAAGTGCAAAAGTATGCTGTGCAACTGCCATTGTTGAATATTCACCGGCATTGCATACAGTTATATTTTTTTCCTTTGCATAATTTATATCTATATTATTATAGCCTGTCGCAAAAAGTCCGATATACTTCAGATTAGGGCATTTGTCCATAACTTCACGGGTTATCAGGACTTTATTGCAGAGAACTGCATCACTTTCCCCTATTCTTTCAGCGGTAAGCTCCGGAGAAGTAAAATCCCAGCACTTTACTTCTCCGAATTTTTCAAAACATTCAGGGGAAAGTTCATTTCCCCATGTCATAGTTTTCCAGTCAAGAATTGCGATTTTCATAATTATTCGGATTTTCCCTTATTTTCGTTATCGTTTTTTTCTTCTTCATAAAGTTCGGGGTGCTTTTTTTTGTGGATAATATTCAATACAAGTGCCGTTATCAGTAAAATAACTTCAATTATTCCCACTGCATAGAATAATACACGGTTTGTTGAAATCCAGAGAACAAGCGAAAACGGTATTGCTATTGCCATTATAAGCTGATGTGGCTTTTTATACTTCATATACAGATACCCGAAAAATACCAGTGCCACACAGCAGAATATAAGATGATGCTGAAAAGGAAAAGGAAAAAGAGTAGGCTGAAGAACCTCTGTTGTATTCATTTTAAATCACTCCTTTGTATAAAAATAAAATTTGCAAAAATATAACATAAGCACTATATATTTCTTTCAGTATAATAAATATATTTTATATGATAATCAACATATAATTAATTTTTACTTTAATCCCCAGAAACCTTTTCCTTTTCCATTAACAGAATAGAAAATATCATTGCCTCTAAATTCATCTGAATCTGATGAATGAGTTTCTATGCAAGCTCGTATTGATGCTTTTTCTTTGGACGATAATTTATAACCAACAATTTTTTCATATTCATTATAAATTTCAGAATAGTGTGCTTTTCCGCCTAAATTACTTAATGTTTGAATTAAAATTTCCAATCGTGTCATAAAAAAACCTCAGGCACAAAGACAAACGGACTGATATTCTTTTTTGAATTTTTTTATTATACTTTTAACAGATAGTTTATACTGTTCAAATATAATATCAAATCCATTATAATCATCACAGACAAAATTCCAGTAGTCCTTTCCTATCAGCAATTCATCATCAGAAAAAAACTGTTTTACTCTTTCCTGTTTCCATTGTTTGCCTTCACCGAATTTGTTGTACGCTGTACCGAAGAATATTTTGATTTTAGCTGTTTTATCATTTTTCAGCTGATTTTTAAGAAGAAAATATTCCTCTAAAAGAGCTGATTTTTCTGCTTTGGATTTCTTATTATCCAAATCTCCTGAAGCTTTCAGTTCTATCAGATAATGCTCATTTTTTTCAGCACTAAAAAAGTAATTATCAGTAACATGATTTCTTTTATAGCTTGTAATATCTTTCGGATAAATAGACATATAGTCAGAATAATGACTAATGCTCGGTTTTGCGGAATGGTCAAGATAGCTGTCAAGAACTGACGCTATTCTCTGAATCTGGTCGGGCAGAATAAAAGATTCTATATTTCCTCTGACTTCATATGAAAGTTTAGCAATATTGTTTCCCATTTTTTCAAGGACATTGCCAAAGCTACTGTCAAAACTTCGCACAAAAGCAGAATAAAACATAAATTCTTCTCCAAGCTCGGCTATAAAGCAGTTATTTTTTTTCATATTTATTACACCATTCAAATCATTAACTTCTGAACGGTATCTGCTTATTAACCCCTCTGCAAAAGATGATACAGCAGTATCAACAACAACTTCAATGGATTTCCTTTTTAATTCATTCATAAAAGTTTACTCCCATTCAATAGTTGCCGGCGGTTTTGTAGTTACATCGTAAACTATTCTGTT
>JAEDMB010000208.1 GCA_016303235.1 Oscillospiraceae bacterium | reverse complement strand
TGTCAGGCATCAAATTCGGTACTTTGCGGAGAAGTCGGAAATGCAGTTATTTCCGCCCATGTCAATACATACTTTTCGGAACTCGATAAGCTCGAAAAGGGCGATAAAATCGAAGTAACCACAAAATACGGAATATTTACATACGAAGTCGATGAGCTTATAGAATTTAAAAAGACAAATAAAAAATATGTAGTGCCGAAAGATGAGGAAATACTTACTCTTTATACATGCAAGCCCGATATTCTCGGTGGTTCTGATATGCGTATAGGTGCTGTATGTAAAATAACTGATAAAAAATTCTATGCAGAGCCGAAAGGGGAATAATTTATGAAAAGTGCAAAAACTTATATTCCATGCGTTCTCCTTACGATAATTCTTGTATTTTCAATGCTCGGAACGGTAATCTGCATAACAGCGGACAAAGTTATTCTGAATAATCAGACATGCCTTGAAATTATAAGCGAAAAGAAAATTTCCGAAACAATAAAAAACCTTCTTGAAAAGAATTTTAAGCAGAAATATAATTCAACAGGTATTCCTGCGGAAGTCTATACTGACGTTCTTTCCGAAAAATATATCGATAATATCGTAAAGCTAAATATAATTGAAGGCTTTGAATATCTTAACGGAAATACAGATAAATTCAGTGTTTCGCCCGATTTTGAATCCCTTGACAAGAGCATAACGGATTTTTTCAATAATTATGCTGAAGAAAACGGCTATGTTAAGGATTCGTCTTATTATGACAAGCTCCAGAAAGAAATAAGCAATGCCCACAGCACAGTTACAAGCTATACAGATATATTCAAGCTTGATACTCTTAATAAAAACGGCGTTCTTTCACAGGCAAGAAGATATATAAAATATCTCGATAAAATAACATATATCTGTATCGGTGCTGATATATTCTGCATATTGCTTTTATTTCTTTTATGCATAAAAAATAAAAGAGAAATTCTTTACTGGACAGGCACAGGCTTTATGATAAGTGCAGTAATCGGACTTGTTCCATGTGTATATCTTACTTCAACGAAATATTTTGATTCGTTCGTAATAAAACAGGAACAAATTTTCACGGCATTTACTTCATATATGTACAGAATAGTTGATACTGTTACAGCATTTGAAATCGGAATACTTGCAACAGGATTTATTCTGACACTTATTTACATAATTATATCAGGAAAAAAGGGTACTTAATAAAGTACCCTTGATTTTTTTATTCGATTTCAGTGGAGACCTACTTTTTCGACCTTCATAAGATTTGTAGTGCCTGAAATTCCTATCGGAACGCCTGCTGTTATTACAGCAATGTCACCGTCTTCAACGAGACGGCGTTTTTCGGCAGTTTCAACGGCAACGGCAAAAAGTTCATCAGTATTTGATTTTTCATCAATTACGAAAGGAGTAACACCCCAGCTCATATTAAGCTGACGGCATACCTTTTCGCTTGTAGTACAGCCGATAATCATAGCCTGCGGTCTGTATTTTGAAATAAGTCTTGCAGTGCCTCCGCCCTTTGTAACCGTAATAATAGCCTTAGCGTTGAGGTCGTGGGCAGTAGTAACAGTAGCATGAGCAATAGCGTCAGCGATACTTTCATTTGAATCGCTCTTGCTGTTATTTGAGAACTGGTGTTTATAATCGATGTTGTTTTCAGTAGTTTCTGCTATAAGAGCCATAGTTTTAACAGTATCAATCGGGAATGCTCCGGCAGCGGTTTCGCCCGAAAGCATAATTGCACTTGTGCCGTCATAAATAGCATTTGCAACGTCAGTAATTTCGGCTCTTGTAGGTCTTGGATTAGTAATCATGGATTCAAGCATCTGAGTGGCAGTAATTACCTGTTTTCCGGCACGGTAGCCCTTGTATATAAGTGATTTCTGAATAGCGGGGATTTTTTCAAAAGGAATCTCAACACCCATATCGCCTCTGGCAATCATAATTCCGTCAGCAGCCTCTATTATTTCGTCAATATTTTCAACACCGTCATTATTTTCTATTTTAGCGATAATTTTCACATCGAACCAGCCAAGGCTTTTTGTGAATTTGCGGAGATAATTTATATCAGCTGCCGAACGCACAAAGCTTGCCGCAATGAAATCAAATCCCATTTTTGCACCAAATTCGAGGTCATTCATATCGTTGTCGCTGAGATACGGCATAGATAGTTTAGCTCCGGGAACGTTTATACCTTTGTTGTTTGAAAGAGTTCCGCCATGAATTACACGGCATATAATATCATTTCCGGTAATTTTTTCAGCACGGAGTTCAATAACGCCGTCATTTATAAGAATCTGAGTTCCGGCACTCACGTCACGGGGGAGGTTTTTAAAGGAAACACTTCCTTTTTTTTCATCGCATATAACATCATCGGCAGTCAGTATATAAATGTCACCGTCATGAATTTCAACGGGTTTGTTGTCAGCAAATTTTCCGAGTCTTATTTCAGGGCCTTTTGTGTCAAGAAG
>JAEDMB010000207.1 GCA_016303235.1 Oscillospiraceae bacterium | reverse complement strand
TTCAGAGCGATATAATTAATATAATCAAAAATCAGCTTGAAGAAGATACAAAAAATATGAACGAAAACAAGGAAGTTTCACTTCTTGCAAAATGGCTTCCGTCTGTAAATACTTCATCAAACGAAACAAAAGCACTTGCAAGAAAAATCGCCTCCGACCTCGGAATGAATGAACGCACATACAGAAAAACTCTTTCCGCACTCAGAAAATACATCGATATTCTCGAAAGCAGACTCTGTCAGAAAGACTATACTTTCGATTATTCAAAACAGCCCTCAAAAGCTATGCTTAAATACAGAAAAGCTTTTCTGCGTAACGACAAGGAAAGATATTCAGCTTTTCTTGACAGCGTTTCAAAGGGTGAAGCTAATATCAATGCCGGCACTCTTTATCCATACGAAATTGTAAGAAAAATAACAGGAAACTGCTACTGGAATTGCGTTGAAATGTCCGATGATGAGAAAAAATCCCTTGATGTAACATGGAACGCTCTCAGCGATATCGAAAACGCTCAGAATGCTATTGCCGTTGTGGACGGTTCAGGCTCTATGTACTGCGGAGGAAATCCACGCCCTGCTGATGTTGCACTTTCTCTCGGTATTTACTTTGCGGAACACAATAAAGGTGCTTTTAAAAATCATTTCATTACTTTTTCAATGCACCCAAAGCTTGTTGAAGTAAAGGGCAAGGATATTTACGAAAAAGTAAAATATACATCATCATTCAATGAATGTGCAAATACTGATATTCAGGCTGTTTTCGACCTTATTCTTAAAACGGCTGTTAAAAATAAAACTCCTCAGGAAGAACTCCCCGAAACTATATACATTATATCCGATATGGAATTTGACTGCTGTGTTATGGACGGCAACAAAAGATTTACCAACTATGAAACAGCTAAGAAAAAATTCGAGCAAAAAGGATATACTCTCCCGAATGTCATTTTCTGGAACGTCAATGCACGTACAAAGCAAGTCCCCGTAACTATGCACGAAAGCGGTACGGCTCTTGTTTCGGGTGCTTCCCCGCAGATTTTCGATATGGTAAAATCAGGAGATATAAATCCCTATGCAATGATGATGGATATACTCAGCTCCGAAAGATATGCAAATATTACAGCATAAACAATAAAAACGGACAGAATTTTCTGCCCGTTTTTTTATTTGTTAAAAAAATATTTTCATAAAAATACTGGACAAATGAATATTACTGTGATATAATAATCATAATGTTTTTTTTAAAGGAGCAAAAATTATGGGCATTATGTCAATATTCAAACCTAATAAAAAATATTTCAGCAAATCAATTCCGCCGAAATGTGATTACTGTCATTTCGGAAAACGTGCAAAATCCGGAAACAAAGTCCTCTGTGAAAAAAGCGGTCTCGTTGACTGTACATATTCATGCGGAAAATTTGTATATTCCCCTCTTAAAAGAATACCGGTAAAACAGCTTAAATTTGCCGGAAGTCTTGCCGATGAGGATATATATATCGAATCCACTTATGAAAAACAGCTCAAGGAAGCTCAAAATTCTGCAAAAGCTAATCAGAATACAGTTCCCCAGCCTGCCGTTGAAGTAACCCAGACTCCTCAGCCAGTTGCTGAACCTGTTGCAGTTCCCGAACCTACTGCAAATCCCGAACCTTCTGCACTTCCTGAACCCGAAGAAGATATAAATATTGACAGTATTGAAACTTATCAGGCCGATTCAAATCAGTATGCTGACGAACAGGACGATATTATGCATGGATAATCTTTCAGATTACAGACAAAGTTAATTCTTTGTCTGTTTTCATTAGTATCAGGAGGAATTTTTATTGAATCCCTTTAAATATTCGGACGACAACAAACGCTATCACACTCTTAATTATTATAATAAACATAAATATGGCTTTAAAGTATACAAGGCTGTTATTGAGGCGGGATTTACCTGCCCGAATATTGACGGTTCAAAGGGTACAGGAGGCTGTATTTTCTGTGACGGCGGTAGCGGTTACTTCACTAAGCCGGATTTAAGCATTGAAAATCAGATTGAATCTGAGCTTGAACGTATTCACCGCAAAAATCCCGATGCTAAGGCTGTTGCATATTTTCAGTCAAATACAAATACTTATGCTCCGGCTGAAAAGCTACGTGAACTCTTTGAAATTCCGTTGAAATTCAATGACATATGCGGTATATCAATAGGAACACGTGCGGATTGCCTGTCCGATGATGTTATAAGTTATCTTAAGGATTTAAATTCACGCACAAATCTTACTGTTGAACTCGGTATGCAGTCGGTTCACGATGAAACTTTAAAATTTATTAACCGTGGATATTCCCATGATGAATTTCTGAAAGGATATTATAAGCTCAAGGAAAATAATATCCGTGTATGCCTGCATATAATAAACGGTCTGCCGTCTGAAACTCCCGATATGATGATTGAAACCGCACGTCAGACTGCGAATATTAATCCCGATGCCGTTAAAATTCAGATG
>JAEDMB010000055.1 GCA_016303235.1 Oscillospiraceae bacterium | reverse complement strand
TTCGGAACTCTTACGGCAGAGCTTGCAGAACGTGCAAAAAAAGTCGTTGCGATAGAAATTGACAGCCGTCTTATGCCTGTACTTGATGAAACTCTTGCGGAATTTGACAATATAAAAATTATAAATCAGGATTTTATGGAAACTGATTTGAATAAAATAATATCAGAAGAATTTTCCGTAATGAAAGTTGCGGTATGTGCAAATCTCCCTTATTATATAACTTCTCCCGTAATAATGAAACTCCTTGAAAGTCGTGTTCCGATAGAATCAATAACGGTAATGGTTCAGAAAGAGGCAGGACAGAGACTTTGTGCGGAAGTAGGCACAAGGGAATCCGGAGCTATTACCGTTGCAGTGAATTATTATGGTACAGCCAGAATGTTGTTTAATGTATCAAGAGGGAGCTTTATGCCCGCACCTAATGTCGATTCATGCGTTATAAGAATAGATGTAAACAAAAACTATTTGCTTGAAAAAAATGCAGAGGATTTTTTCTTTAAGATTGTAAAATGCGGATTTGCTCAGAGAAGAAAGACTGTTGCAAAATCAATATCATCGCAGATGAATATTGAAAAATCAAAAATTCAGAGCGTTTTAAAAAGCATGTCACTTTCCGAAACTGCAAGAATAGAACAGCTTAATATGAATCAGCTTATACAGTTAAGCGAAAATCTCCGAAATATAATATAAAAATACAAATAATACATTAATTGAAACGACATATTTTTTAATTTTATTATGATATAATAATCCTTATCAATAAAAACTGTATAAGGAGATATAAAGATGTTGAAAGCAAATGCAGGGACAGCAAACAAAAATTCCGAGATAATATCCGGAGCAATTTTATCGCTTACAGGCGGATTTCTGATGGCTGGTGCGGAAATAAACGGTGTCACATCATTTATAGGAGCATCTGTCTGCGGTTCGGCAAGTCCGCTTAATTCCACGGCGATACTTATCGGAAGTCTTTTGAGATACATATTTTCGGGAAATCTGCATAAAAATATTATTCTTGTCTGTGCCATGATATTTATAATAATAGGAAAGCTCTTTACAATAAGCTTTGAAAATCCTTCATGGAGCGGAGTTGCTACGGGAATATCAGTGTTTTCATCAAGCCTTATTGTATCTGCAATAATAGGCGAATCAATATTTAAAATATTATTTTATCTCATATACAGTATATTTTCGGGATTTACGGCATATTTTTTAGTAATATCAAGGGAGAGTTTCCGAAAACAGCGTGTAATTGACCTTAAATCCGGAATAAGCTTTGCTTTTGCGGTAGTATATGCAGTAATTCTTTCTGCACTTACTTCGTTTGACTTTGTATTTGTCAATGCGGGGAGAATACTCGGAATAGCTGTGACGCTTGTTGCCGGCTATCATTACGGATATATGGGAGGTGTTCTCTGCGGAGCTCTGACTACATGCGGAATATTTCTTTCGTCAAAAGAGGCTGGAATGCCGTTTGTACTTCTTTCAGTGGCGGGACTGATTTCGGGATATATACACCGTCGCAGTATGGGAGCAATTGCAGTATTATTCAATGCATCAAGCATACTTTTTGTGATACTGACAGGTCAGACGGATTCACTGATTCCATGTATATGCGACCTTGCACTTGGTACAGCTCTTTTCTTTGGAATATGTCCGAATGTATCGGACAAGTGGGTTGTGACAGGCAAAAGCAAGGACGGAATAAGCGATATAATTTCGTCAAGAATGGAATTTCTTGCAGGTTCAATATCAGCACTCAGAGATGATTCTGAAAAAATATCAAATCTTCTTTCTGAAAGTTCGGTTAAATCAGATGCTGTTGAAGAATTAAGCGAAAAAATATGTTCCGAATGTTGTAATAAAACAGTATGCTGGTACAGAAACTATGAGGACAGCCGTCAGGGATTTAAAAAAATTCTTAAACAGGGGGAAATTCTCCCCGAAAATTTTCCCGATGAGCTTAAAAACTGTTTAAAAAAATCTGAAATCGCCGATGCTGTCAGAAAAATCAGTATGGAACAGATTACAGCCCGTCTTATGGATATGCGTTTTTCCGAAAGCCGTAAGCTTCTTTTTGAACAGATAAAAGTTACAGAAGAAATTATTCTTTCAGCCGGTGAAAAAATAAATGTCCGTTACAGTGAGCCTATAAGCAATACAGTCCGCCTTAAACTCGAAAGATACGGATACAAGACTTCAAATATAATTGCATACTATAACAGCCGTAACAGACTGCTGATAGAAATTTATTTTGAACTTGAAGAAGCTCCGGCAAACTGTGTCCGCATATGTGATTTAATATCAGATGAACTTAAAATCAATCTTGATTTCACAGAGCCTGTGCGTTCGGGCAGAGAGGTAAGAATCAGAATTTTTGAAAAAACAAGATATTCACTTCAGAGCTGTGTGCAGTCAATGTGTGCTTTAAATTCGCCTGAAAGCGGAGACTATTCCGAAATATTTACTGACGGTATCGGAAACAGCTATGTTATACTTTCTGACGGTATGGGTAGCGGAAAAAGTGCATCTCTTGAATCAAAAATGGTTGTCAGCATGTTCCGGAAGCTTATTGTAAGCGGTGTAGGGTATCTTTCTGCAATAAGGCTTATAAATTCAATAATGCTTAACAAGTCGAGAAATGAGGCTTTTGCAACTCTTGATGCCGTTAAAATTGATATGGATACATGCGGACTTGTAGTCATCAAGTCGGGAGCGTCTGCTACTCTTATAAGACATAAAAGTCAGGTTATAAAGATAACTTCCCCGACTTTTCCAATCGGAATAATTCAGCAGGCGGAGGCTTTTTCATGTGAATATGAATTTGAACGAGGTGATATAATTATAATGCTCTCTGACGGCATAAGCGAAAATGAATATCAGTACATAAAAGAACTTTTGCTCCGCAAGGACGACCTCAAGCAAATTGTAAGTGAAATCTGTGACAAATCCGAAAAATTTACCGGCGGAAAACGACGTGACGATATAACAGTTATAGGTCTGAAAGTCGGTCAGGGTTAAATTTATGTTTATTATAGCAAAATAATATATTAACATTAGTGTGATATATGTCAAATTGCACATAATTTACAGTTTGAAATTGTTATATTATCTGAAAAATCTGCTTTGAAGTCAAAAAGACTTGAATAATTGACAGGTTTCTGCTAAAATATGAATAAGGCAGGATTTGTTGGAATTTAAGCCTGCGGTAGGATTCAATTTGGCAAATTCAGTAAGAAAGGAAAAGTTACTGGCATAACAATATTGCTTAAGCATTTTGTTATGTGTACCCGTGCGATAACGGGAAATTTACGCCTTCGGAGTGTTATGCCAAACATGATTAAATGATGATTTTTTTCACATTGAAAATGGACACGTTGAACAAGGAATAAAACATAAAAACTATAAATTTTATGAATTTTCAGTAACGGAATAATATGAAATCAAATAAAAAATCCAGTCTTAACGACTTCCCGCTGTATCTGTTCTATAAGGGTAAGAATAACGAAGCTTACAAGTTTTTTGGCGTTCACTCTGTTAAAAAGGGCAGAGGCTTTGCTCATCGTTTCAGAGTATGGGCTCCGAGAGCCTTGTCAGTTTCAGTTGTAGGCGATTTCAATAACTGGGACAGAACCGCCAATCCTATGGAAATTATAGCTGACGGTGTATGGGAAACTACTGTATCAAAGCTTAAACAGTATGACAGCTATAAATACAGCATTGAAACACCTGACGGAAGAATTATTCTTAAATCTGACCCTTACGGCAGACATTTTGAAACACGTCCGGGAACTGCTTCAAAAATTTATGAAAGCTCCTTTGAATGGAATGATTCCGAATGGTTCGAGCAGAAAAAAGATAAAGTCGTATATAAAAGCCCTATGAATGTATACGAAGTACATATAGGCTCATGGAAACGCAATGATGACGGAACTTTCCTTAATTATGTTGACTTTGCAAAAAAAATAATACCATACATCAAAAAAATGTCCTATACACATGTTGAATTTATGCCGTTGACTGAATATCCTTTTGACGGTTCATGGGGCTATCAGGTAACAGGATATTTTGCACCTACTTCAAGATACGGTACTCCCGATGAATTTAAAAAGATGATAGAGCTTTTCCACGCAAACGGAATAGGTGTTATTCTTGACTGGGTTCCGGCACATTTCCCGAAAGATGCAAGCGGTCTTTATGAATTTGATGGTACTTGCTGTTATGAATATACAAGCGAATACAAAAAAGAACACAAGGCATGGGGTACCCGTGTATTTGACTACGGCAGACCCGAAGTCTGCTCATTCCTTATATCAAGTGCATGCTTCTGGTTTGATGAATATCACGTTGACGGTCTGAGAGTCGATGCTGTTGCCTCTATGCTCTATCTTGATTACGACAGACGTGACGGGGAATGGTGTCAGAATATACATGGCGGAAATGAAAATCTTGAGGCTGTTCAGTTCCTTAAGAGTCTTAATGAGGCTGTATTCTCAAAGCACCCCGAGGCTCTTATGATTGCAGAGGAATCAACTGCATGGCCTAATGTTACAAAGCCTACTGACAAGGACGGTCTCGGTTTTAATTTCAAATGGAATATGGGCTGGATGAATGATATGCTTATGTATATGTCACTTGACCCTATTTACCGTGCATTCAATCACGATAAAGTTACATTTTCATTCTTCTATTGCTTCTCCGAAAACTATGTTCTTCCTATATCACATGATGAAGTCGTACATGGAAAGTGTTCAATGATTCAGAAGATGCCCGGAACTTATGAACAGAAATTCAGTTCATACAGAGCATTTCTTACTTATATGATGGCTCACCCCGGCAAAAAACTTCTCTTTATGGGTCAGGAATTTGCACAGATGAAAGAGTGGGATTTCCAGTCACAGCTTGACTGGTCACTGATGGATTTCGATTCGCATAAAAATATGATGAAATTTTCTGAAAAACTTAATAAATTTTACCTTGAAAATCCTCCTCTCTGGCAGAATGATGACAACTGGGACGGTTTCCACTGGATTTCAAATGATGATTACAAGCAGAGTGTAATAGCTTTCAGAAGAATAGATGACAAGGGAGAAGAACTTATTGCTGTCTGCAACTTTGTTCCCGTTGAAAGAAAAGACTATAAAATAGGAGTTCCGCAGAAAGGCAGATACAAGCTTGTATTCAATTCCGATGCAACAGAATTCGGCGGTACGGGAGTTACTGAAAAATCTATTAAAACTACTCACTATCTTATGCATGGCTTTGAAAACAGCATATCCCTCACTCTTGCCCCGCTTTCAGTAATATATCTGAAATATGCACCGGTTAAAAAACGTACTCCGAAGGCAAAAACCACTGATGAAACTGCTGAAAAAACTACACAGAAAACTACTGAAAAAAAGAAAACTTCCGGAAAAAAGACTTCTTCCGGCAAATAATTAAATGTTTTTAATCCGTGAATCCGCTTTTTAAAACCGGATTCCTGATTCAGGAGGTAATATATGTATATTAAAAAGAAATGCGTTGCAATGCTTCTCGCCGGCGGTCAGGGAAGCAGACTCTATGCTCTGACTAAAAATGTTGCAAAGCCGGCAGTACCTTACGGCGGAAAATACCGCCTTATCGACTTTCCGCTTTCAAACTGCACAAATTCCGGTATAGATACTGTCGGAGTGCTTACACAGTATCAGCCACTTGTACTTAATGAATATATCGGAAACGGTCAGCCCTGGGATTTGGATAAGCTCCACGGTGGTGTGCATATTCTTCCGCCTTATGAATCAAAGGCAGGTGCATCATGGTATGAGGGTACTGCAAATGCAATCTATCAGAATATGAGATTCATTGAAAGATATGACCCCGAATATGTTATAGTTCTCGGCGGTGACCATATCTATAAAATGGATTATTCTAAAATGGTTGACTATCATATCGAAAACAATGCAGACTGCACTATTGCTGTTATTGATGTTCCAAAGGAAGAGGCATCAAGATTCGGAATTATGATTTGTGACGAAAGCAACAGAGTTACAGATTTCGTTGAAAAGCCGAAAGTTCCTAAGTCAACTCTTGCGTCAATGGGTATTTATGTATTCAGCTGGGACAAGCTTAAAAAATATCTTATAGAAAACGAAAATGATGCAAATGAAAAGCGTGCAAAGGGTGAGCCTTGGTCAAAGGATTTCGGCAAGGATATTATCACATCAATGCTCGGCGACAATCAGAGACTCTTTGCATACGAATTTGAAGGCTACTGGAAAGATGTAGGTACTCTTGACAGCCTTTGGGAAGCTAATATGGATTTGCTCAGTCCGAGTGTTCCGCTTGACCTCTATGACCCGTCATGGAAAATCTATTCAAGAAACAGCAATATGCCTCCGCAGTATATCGGAAACAATGCCAATATCGAAAATTCTATGATTTCAGAGGGAAGCTCTATTGACGGTCAGGTTGATTTTTCAATAATCTTCTCCGGCGTTACTATCGAAGAAGGTGCAAAGGTAAATTACAGCATACTTATGCCCGGAGCTGTAATAAAATCAGGTGCTGTTGTTGAATATGCAATAGTAGGCGAGGACAGCGTTATCGAAAGCGGTGCAAAGGTCGGAAAGAGTCCCGAACAGGTTGCAAACCGTGACGACTGGGGCATTGCCGTTGTCGGTCATAATGTAACCGTATCAGAGGGCAAGTCAGTTGAACCTAAAGAGATAATTGACGAGAATATATAAGGAGGCTTCATTACAATGGTAGTAAATTATAATGTACTTGGCTTGATTTTTGCAAGTATGCATGATACATCAGTCGCTGAACTTACAAAGCAGAGAACTATGGGTTCAATACTTTTCGGCGGACGTTACAGACTTATCGATTTCCCTCTTTCAAATATGGTAAATTCCGGAATAGCGGAAGTCGGAGTTATTACAAAATCAAATTACGGTTCACTCCTTGACCATCTCGGTTCAGGCAGGGAATGGGATTTGTCAAGAAAAAAAGGCGGTCTCCATCTTCTTCCACCTTATAGTCAGGAAGGCGGAATTTACAGAGGCAGACTCGATGCTTTAAGCAACGTATGGAGCTTTATTGAACATTCAACAGCTAAATATGTACTCCTTTCCGACTGCGATATGGTTACAACTATTGACTTTAACCCTGTAATTCAGCAACATATTGAATCAGAGGCTGATATAACTGTTGTTTACAGCAAAGGTCTTTATGATTCCGAAAAAAATCACTCAACAAATATACTCGAACTTGACGGAAACAGAGTTAAGGACGTTCTTGTTGACCCACAGCTTTCCGGCGAATGTAATATAAGTCTCGGAATGTTCGTTATGAGCAAGGAATTTCTTAAGAAAATAGTTTCCGAATCCATAAGCAGAAATCAGTACAGCCTTATAAGAGATGTTCTTCAGGCTAAGAAAAATGAATATAAAATCTGCGGTTATGAACACAAGGGATATTTCTCAAAGATTGACAGCCTGCTTAACTTCTACAATGCAAATCTTGAACTCCTTAAAACTGACAAGAGAAATGCTCTTTTCAAAAAGGATTTCCCTGTTTATACAAAAATCGGCGACAACGGCCCTACAAAATACGGTCTTGAATCAAATATCAAGAACTCTCTTATTGCAGACGGCTGTATTATAGAGGGTACTGTTGAAAACAGCGTTCTTTTCAGAGGCGTAAAGGTCGGAAAAGGTGCTGTCGTAAAGAATTCTGTAATTCTTCAGAGTACCGAAATAGGCGATGAATGTCAGATTATGTCAGTAATCACTGATAAGAATGTAAAGATAAGCAACGGAAAAGTTCTTACCGGTTCAGATACATACCCGCTTTTTATAGGCAAGAACGCTCAGATATAAAAAATTCGGGTGGCTGATTATGAATATACTATTTTCTGCCAGCGAGGCACAGCCTTATGTTGCCTCAGGCGGTCTTGCTGATGTTATAGGTTCGCTTCCTAAGGCTATAAACAGAAAGGGAAGCGATTGTCGTGTAGTTATTCCGCTGTATAAATCCATAATGGAAAAATTCAAGGATAAAATTAATTTTATCACTAACATAACAGTGGACGTTTCGTGGAGAAAACAGTACTGCGGAATCTTTACCGCTGAAAATGACGGAGTAACATATTACTTCCTTGACAATGAATATTATTTCAACCGTGACGGAATATACGGCTTTTATGATGACTGCGAAAGATTTGTGTTCTTTTCGAGAGCAGTTCTTGAAATGCTGAGATATATCAATTTCAAGCCCGATATTATAAATTCCCACGACTGGCACACTGCTATGATACCTGTTTACTATGAAGTATTCTATAAATATCAGCAGGGTTACACTGATATAAAAAACGTGTTTACAATTCACAATATCGAATATCAGGGCAAATACGGCAAGGAAGTTGTCAGTGAGCTTATGGGTATTCCCATGTATCACTTCTCACTTCTTGAATATGACGGCTTTGTCAACCTTATGAAAGGTGCTATTGAAACAGCCGACAGGATTGTTACAGTAAGCCCGAGCTATGCGTGGGAAATCCTTGACCCGTGGTATTCATGCGGTCTTGACAGAATACTTGTTCACAAACAGAAAAAAATTACAGGTATTCTCAACGGCATTGACAGCGATGTATGGAATCCGCTTAATGACCCCTCTATTGCCGGAAGTTATTCATCTGTAAATATTTCCGGTAAAAAGAGTTGTCGTGAGGCTCTTGTTTCCGAGCTTGAACTCGATGACAACGGCAGTCCGATAGTCGGAATAGTTACAAGATTCGTTTCACACAAGGGAATTGATTTGATTAAATATGCTCTTGAGGAACTTGTAAGCGATGGCTTTGAATTTGCCGTTCTCGGTAGCGGTGACAAGATTTATGAAGATTTCTTCCGTGAAATGGCTAAGAGATATAAGGGAAAAGTCTACGTTAAAACAGCTTTTGACCCCTCACTTGCAAGAAGAATCTATGCCGGAGCTGATATGTTCCTTATGCCTTCACAGAGTGAACCGTGCGGTCTTGCACAGATGTTCGCAATGAGATACGGAACTATTCCGATAGTACGTGAAACAGGCGGTCTGCGTGATACTGTCAGAGATGACGGAGATAAGGACGGAAACGGCTTTACTTTCAAAACATACAACGCTCTTGATATGGTTGATGCTATGCACCGTGCAATGAGAACCTTTGAAGATAAGGAATCATGGACAAGTCTTGTTAAGCGTGCTATGAAATGCGATTTCAGCTGGGACGCTTCAGCAGACAAATATCTTGATTTGTACGAAAGTCTTTAATAAAAATGCCCGTGAAATTAATCACGGGCAATTTTTTTAAAATATTCTTTCAGAACCACCTGAAAATATGCAGTATTGCAAGAATAAGGAAAAATACACTCAGAACCGAACCTATAAAAAATAATACATCATTGGCTTTTCCGTCAGCAGGACAGAGACGGAAACAGATTCCCTTTTTAAGCGGATAAAGCAGTTTTACTTTTTTCTTGTTGAAAAGGTCAATGAATATATGCGAGAACATTGCTATAAAGAAATACGGAGCGAGTGCAGGATACATAAAGTATACTATTCCCGTCAGTATCGCAAGAGCCGGTATTGAATGCATAAATGAACGGTGAGGCTGATATTTTCCGAAAGTGCATACAGCTATAAACGAAATAAATCCCAGTACAAGCCGGAACATATCACTTTCACGGCTGAAATTTTTTGTTATTCCCAAATCAAACTTGTATTCTGCAAATAATACGGCAATTCCGAGTATAACAGCTATTGCGGTAATGCGGTTCAAATCTTTTCTTGAATCCGATGATTTTACGTCAACATCGCATACAACAGAGCCTACTGACGATGCAATTATACACAATGCAAGCTCTTTGAAATCCGAAGGATATGTTATGCATAAAGCCGATGCAGTTCCGACTGCAAGATGTGTTTTTCCGGTCAAAACAGAAAACCTCCTGAAAACAATATGACTTATTATATCATAATCCGACAGATTTTGCAAGCGTTTTTTTCAGATAATTCCAAGATGTTCAGCAAGAATCTTAGTGCCTATCAGAATAAGTATGATACCGCCCGAAATTTCCGCTTTTGATTTATACTTCACACCAAAAGAATTGCCGATTCTGACTCCGAAAGCAGATAAAATAAATGTAACTATACCTATAAATGACACGGCAAAGATAATATTTACATGGGGAAGAAGTCCGAAAGTAATTCCCACTGCAAGAGCATCAATGCTTGTAGCTATTGCCATGGCAAGCATAATTTTAAATCCGAGAGAGCTGTCAACCTGATTATCCTTTGAAAATGATTCTTTAATCATATTTATTCCAATGAATGAAAGAAAAATAAAAGCTGTCCAGTGGTCAAAGCTGGATATATATTTCTCAAATGCAGAGCCGAGAAAATAGCCTGTCAGTGGCATAAGAGCCTGAAATCCTCCGAACCACAGCCCTGTAATAATCATTTCTTTTATTGAAACTTTATTCATAGCGAGACCTTTGCATATTGATACCGCAAAAGCGTCCATTGAAAGTCCTGCTGCAAGCAGGAAAAGTTCAAAAATGTTCATAAAAAAATCCCTCCGGAAAATATTCTCAATAAAGAATATGAAATCCGGAAGAATTTTATGTTTTTTATAAGCCTAATTTATCCGAAAATATACGGGCATTTTTATCGTTGAAAGCTGCAAAAATAACGTTGTCGAAAAGCGATATATAATTCTTCTCAAAAAGAAGAACCCTGAATATTTCGGCAATATCATAAACGGAATTTCTGAATACACCACAGCCCCATGCTCCGAGAACTATATTCTGATTTCCGTTTTCAACGGCAATGCTTAAAATTTTTTCGGCACGGTTCAGCATACAGTTAAAAATTTCTTTCTGCGAATGTTTTAAATCAGCGATATTTCTGTTTACTGCCGGAGCAGTTATAACACTGACGGTTTTTGGCTTTTCTAAAAATTCATAGCTTTTTGAGTCACGAAAAATTTCCACATACGGTGAATAAAGCATATAATCAGAATACAGCGTATTATGATTTTCACGGTTATATTTGTACATTTCAAAAGCTTTTGCACTTCTGATTGAGCCGAAAAGAGTAGAACAGAAACAGAGCTGTTCCTCCTGAGCCCTTGCACCTATCTGAAATCCTCCGCCCGGATTTTTAGCGGATGCAAAATTGAGAACGCAAGTTTTTCCCGAAATATCGCACAAATTAAGTATTCCAAAGGAATCGGCAGGCTTGATAATAATTTCTGCTTTTTTGTCACTCTTTTCAAAATTCTGCGGTAAATATTCCGGAGAATATACTTTTACGGCTTTGATTTTTTCGGAATCAAGAATAATTTCCTTACCGTTAGCCGTATATTTTCCGCTGTTTATAATATCTATTGTTTCGTTGGCAACAGCAACAAGATTTTGTCTGTTCATTTAAATCACTCCTCTTAATTACAATAACATATTATCACAAAAATGTCAAGTCAATAATGCAAAATTTACTTTTTCTCAAAAACTTGACAAATTTCGAGTAACGTGATATAATTTTTGTGTAATGTAACTATGAACTACATTTGATAAAATTTTTTGAAAGGGTGATTAAATGACTTTCAGTTATTATCCGGGCTGTACGCTCAAGACAAAGGCAAAAGAGCTTGACAGATACG
>JAEDMB010000054.1 GCA_016303235.1 Oscillospiraceae bacterium | reverse complement strand
GACGAGCCGGATTATGAAGATAAAACTATAATCGATTACTGTGCAGGTGATATATCAACTGCCGATGCAAAAATACTTGTTGATTATCTTGCTGAACATCTCAACAATGATGAATTTAAGCTTTACAGCGGTGTAAGTTACCGTCACTGTCTCATCTGGAATAACGGTACAATGGATATTGCACCCCTTACACCTCCTCATGATATTACAGGCAAGCCCATAAAGGAATACATACCAAAGAATCCGAATGCCTCAAAGCTCTATGAACTTATGAAAAAATCATATGAACTTCTCAAAGACCACCCACTTAATAAGGAAAGAATTGCAAAGGGACTCCGTCCTGCAAACAGCATGTGGCTCTGGGGAGAGGGCAAGCGTGCAAATCTTGACGACTTCAAAGGAAAATACGGCGTTAAGGGTTCAATGATTTCCGCTGTTGATTTGCTTAAGGGTATCGGAAAATTCTCAAATATGAATGTTGTAAGCGTTGAGGGTGCAACGGGATATATTGATACAAACTTCAAGGGCAAAGCTGAATCCGCAATCAAGGAATTTGAAAACGGTCAGGATTTTGTATATATTCACGTTGAAGCTCCCGATGAATGTGGTCACAGAAATGAAACTGAAAACAAGGTGAAAGCGATTTCACTTATTGACAAGCTTATTCTTTCACCGGTTGTTGAAGCTCTTGAAAAAATGGGAGATTTCAAGGTTCTTGTAACTCCCGACCACCCCACACCGCTTTCGCTTAAAACACATACAAATGACCCTGTTCCCTATATGATTTACGACAGCCGTCAGAAAAAACAGGGAACAGATTCATACAGCGAAAAAACTGCAAAATCAACAGGAATATATATTTCAGAGGGATACACACTTATGAAAAATTTCCTTAAATAAAAAACAAGTCCCCGAATTAATTCGGGGATTTTTTTGATTTCCGCTTTTTTTTAATAATTCTGTCAGCCTTATTTATAATTTTTTCAGATGAAAGAGCTGAAACTGTTCCGATTAAAGCACCGGCAACAACGTCAGTAGTATAATGTACACCGAGATAAATTCTTGATACGGCTATGAGAATACCTATTGTAAAACCTGATATTCCGTATTTTTTCGGAAGATTTCTGAGCATAGCAATTCCGCAACCGATTGAGCTTGTAGCATGTCCGGAGGGAAATGACCAGTCTTCCGGCTTATTTATAAGTGGGAAAAGCTCTTCAATAGCGTGAAAAGGTCTTATTCTGTGAACGCTGTTTTTAAGAATAAGATTTGTTATAAGGAGTCCGAATAAAATTGTCAGAGCCATAATAAAAGCTGTCTTTGTATATTTTTTGCTTATCAGAAGTACAAATATAATCATTATCCAGAAAATTCCCATATCTCCGAGATGAGTTACAGCTTTCATAATAGTGTCAGCAGTTGCGTTTCTGATATTTTCCTGAATATAAAGCAGAATATCTTCATCGATATTCATAAGCGTGTCGAAAAAATCCATATTAAACCCCCTTTTTATATCATAATGCAATTATATTATATCATATTATTTTTCAGAATACAATATTTTTGCAGAAAAAAACGAACTGCCCGCATTGGAAATCCTGAGGGCAGTTCTGTTTTAAAAGGAGTTAATTAATCAGCGAAATTGAAGTTATCGGCATTGCGTTTTTTAAATTCGTCAAAAAGTTCATAGAGGAGCTTTTCGTCATCGATTGAAAGAAATTCATCTTCATCTTCGCCGTGCTGAACTTCAAGTATAACGACTTCCTCTTCACCTTCTTCATAGGGGAGAAGAACGGTATAATGTTTTTCTTTATACTCGAAAGCGTCAAGGATTTCAAAGTGAACTTCTTTGCCGTCATCATCAAGAAGTGTTATAACAGGGTTTTCTTCTTCGTATTCGTCGTCGTTGATATTCGGGTTGTTTTCATAGGAATCATTCATAAAATAAACCTCTTTCGCAATATATTTGTAATATTATAACATATTGCCGGGCAAATGTCAATAGCTTTTTGTAATTTATATATAAATATATTTTTTTTCAAATTCATCAACACGGATAGCCTTGTCAAAGAGCCAGCCCTGAGCGAGGTCGAAACCGCATTTGCAAAGGAAATCCGCCTGATTTTCGGTTTCAACGCCTTCAAAGATAACTTCCTTGTTTGTTGTGTTTATAAGCATGCACATCTGTTTGATGAAGTCACGGTGATATTTTGATTTTTCTATTCCGTCAACAAAAACCTTGTCAACTTTTACGGTATCGATAGGGGAATTAAGCAGGAAGCTGAGTGACGAATAGCCTATTCCGAAATCATCAATATCAACTTTGAATCCGTGCTGACGGAGAATATTCATATTTGAGAACATAGCAAGGGTATTTTCAGCAAATGCACTTTCAGTTATTTCAAATTCAATATATTTGTTGTTGATATTGTATTTTTCGGCAAGCTCAAGAATTTTCTGCGTAAATTCGGGATTTATGTTGTTTTTGCGTGAAAAGTTCACGGATATCGGAATAAGGTTTTTGCCGTCATTCTGCCAGCGTTTAACGCATTTGAGAGCCTCCTCATAGATGAAGAAATCAAGTTCGACGATATAGCCTGCTTTTTCAAGAACATCTATAAATTCAAAAGGTAATTTGTATGTGCCGTCAGGATTTCTCCAGCGTGCAAGAGCTTCCGCACCTATAACCTTTCTGGAGTTCATAGAGAATTTCGGCTGTAAAAACAATTCAATCTGATGTTCGCTGATAGCATTCTGAAGTTTTGTAATGATACTTTTTTCACGTGTACGCCTTGTTCTGAACTCCTCGTTATATATGCAGGTATTCAGTTCCTTGTGGGCTTTTATATTTTTTCTTGCGAGGTCGGCATTGTCGATAGCATATGCAATATCCTCGCCTTTTCCGGAAATATAATATATTCCCGATGCAACAGTAAAGTTTCCGGCTCTGTATTTCTGTTTCTGCATACTGTAAAATTTGTCAGAAATATATTTCACTGATGACATAATATCCTGTCTGTCAGTACCCGAAAGCAGGAAAAGGAATAAATCCGAATTTATTCGTGAGCTTTTTTTAACCTTTTTCATAGACCTCAGGATTGATGAGAAGTCATTAAGCATACTGTCACCGGCATCGTATCCGAAATTGTCATTTACGAATGAAAAATTGTTTATATCGGCATAGACAACGGAAAGACATTCTTTTTTCGGGTTGTAGTTGTTTATTATTTCCTGAGCCTGAATTTTGAAAGTATGGCGGTTAAGCAGACCGGTTATATTGTCGCTCATGGTAAGCTTCTGGATTTTTGCCTCTGCATCAGTGCTGTTAAGATGAAATTTCCTTTCGTTGTCTATACTGGAATATCTTCCGTATATATGGGTCATTTCACCGCATGTATCAGCAACGCTTACATAATATATTCTGTACCAGCAGTATTCACCGTTAAAGGCTTTTGTCCTTACATCGACATAGTTTTTGACAGGTGACTTTATGGCATCTTTCCAGAGTGACATAAATCTTATGGAATCTTCGGGGTGTACAGTTTCCTTGCAGGTCTGCTTGTTTATATAGCCCTCGATTTTATAGTTGATTTTTTTAAAAATATCCTTTTTGGGGAGATAGAGAATATCTTTTTTAATATCATAGTCAAAAATAAGCTCGTCTGTGCTTTCCTCAATGATTTTGTAGCGTTCATTCTGAAATCTTATAGTTTCTTCAGCCTTTGCTATTTCGGTAATATCGAAGAAAACGACCTGAAGTCTTGAAAACCCGTCACTTCCGACAAATATTTTTCCGTTTATGCTCATAACAGCCTCTGAACCGTCAGCCTTTTTCATTTTTGTCTGAATGTCAATAGGTTCAGTATTTTTTGTATTGCAGAAAATCTTATTCAGAATTTTATTTTTTGCATCGTCGTCGACAAAAAGATTTCCTACATATCCGCCGTTTGTAGCGTTGATATAAGATTCTTTTGTATATCCGAGCTGGCTGTAAAACTTATCATTTGCATATGTGAGATGAAGCCTTTTTTCGCCGTCTGATTCTTCTAATCTGTATACGGCAACACCGCATGGCATATTTTTAAGAACAGAATTGAAATTGAGAGTATAGTAAGATTCCACGAATTGCGGGTCTGAATTTTCGGAAGCCTGTACTATTGTATTTTTAAGAATTATGTTTGAACCGTCTTTTGAAAGAATTTCACAGCAGTTTGTAATGACAAGTACAGAACCTGTTCTGCATTTTATCTTGTGTTCAAGATATATTTCGCCGAGAGGATTTATATTTTCCTTTACAAAATTGCAGATACAGTCATATTCATCATCAAGAAGAATATCTCTGAATTTTAATTTCCTCTGTTTAATTTCCTCTCTTGAATATCCGGAAAACCTGACAAAATATTCATCACAGTCTATTATGACATTTTCATCAAAATTTTCGGAATTGACAGAAAGCAGGAAACTGCCGTATTTTATTTCATGTATAACTTCTTTGTCATAAAGCATAATCCGACCCTCCTTCAAATATTTTGCAATTTACATAATTATATCACAATAATTACAAAAAATCAATAATTTTCCAATAAAATATTGTGGATTTAATCTGTTTTTTAAATTTTTGGCGATAATTCACAGAATTTGTTTGTGAAAAATGTGATATTTTCACAAATCATTTTGAATCCTATTTATTTTTCAAAGCTGATATGATATAATTTTATTGAAAAAATTTTTTTCGGGAGTGTAATTATTATATGATTTTAAAAAATCTGAAAGGTCATTTTCTTACAGTGGTAAATCATAAAGCAAAAGTCTTCTGCCACTGTGCAAAATGCGGAATATTATGGCAGGGAATAACACATGACTTATCAAAATTTTCACCGTCAGAATTTATTCCGGGAGTGATTTTCTTTCAGGGAAACAGAAGCCCCAATGAGGCTGAACGTGAAAAAAACGGATATTCAGTTGCGTGGATTCACCATAAAGGCAGAAACCGTCATCATTTTGAATACTGGACTGATTACAATACAAAAACAAAAAGGCTTGAACCTGTAAAAATGCCCGATAAATTTATTGCAGAAATGTTCTGCGACCGTGTTTCCGCAAGCAAAACCTATATGAAGGAAAAATATACCGACAAAGCTCCGCTTGAATATTTCCTGAAAGGAAAGGACAGAAGAAAAATTCACCCCGATACTTCACGCAAGCTTGAATTTCTTTTAAGAATGTTAAGCGAAAAGGGTGAAGATTATACATTCAGGTATATAAGAAAAAAAGTTGTCAGGAAAAAATTCTTATTATAATGTATAAACCGCTTTTGCAGAGAAATAATAACAGCAGTTTCAATTGCAAAAGAGGTGTTTGAAATGACTGGATTTATTATATTTCTGCTTGGTTCATTTTTCGGAGGAATAGTCGGGGTTTTTACGATGGCACTGTGTTCCGTGGCAAAGCAGAGCGATTCTGACATAAAATAAATGATTCCGGAGGGAGGAAACCTTTTGACCGTCAAAACAAAAAATATTCATGAGGGACACCGCCAGCGTCTCAGAAAACGTTTTGCCGAAAACGGTCTTAACGGTTTTCACCCTCATGAAATTCTTGAACTTATTCTTTTCTATTCAATTCCAAGAGCAAATACAAATGAAACGGCTCACAATCTTATAAACCGTTTCGGGAGTGTCTGCAATGTTTTCAAGGCATCTCCGGAGGAATTAAGCTCTGTAAACGGAATAGGCTCAAAAAGTGCGGAGCTTATAAAGCTTTTCGGAGATGTATGCTTTTACTATCTCGAAAATGAAAATACAGGAGAAAAGCCCTCCGATATTAAGGAATATGTCAATAATTATTTTGCGGAATCTGACTGCGGAATGTTTCTGACAGTATTTATGGGTGCTGATATGACGGTAAAAAGCAATTATACATTTACTCCGGAGGCTTTCAGATGTCATGAGAAAATTATTTCAAGCCTTGCTGTGACGGCAATCAGAAACAATGCAACAAATATAATAATTGCCCGCAACTGCGGAAAAAATAAAATTCCCGTTCCTCAGAATCAGGACTATTTTGCAGTAAGGCTTATAGCAGAAAGCCTTAAATCCCTTGGAATCCATACGGCTGACTACATAATTTCAAACGGTTCAGAAGCTTTTTCCATGTTTGAAGAAGGAGTGTTCGGCTTTTGAAAAACACAGAGCTTTTTGAAAAATATAAAACATACGGTCTGAATAAAATGAGCGATTCTGAAATACTTCAGCTTGTCCTGTCTTTTGCGTCAGTTAAGGATACTGAAAAAGTATCAGAAAGACTTATAAGCGAATACGGCAGTCTGAACGCTGTTCTGAATACTGATATAAATTATCTGACCGGCAGTGGTATAAATGAAAAGACAGCCTGTCTTTTGAAAATAATTCCGGCTGTCAGTATGGAATGTCTTTTCAGCAGGGGACAGCGTTGCTTTATAAAAAGTTATGACGATATGGCTTATTATTTCCGTTCGCTTTATGCGGGAATATCTGACGAGAGAATATATATTGTATCGGTAAACCGTCATAAAATGGTAAGGGGAGAACATCTCGTTGCAGTAGGCTCGGCTGATACAATAAATATAAGCAGGGAGAAAGTTATACGCTGTGCATTGGGAATAAAGGCATACGGAATTTATATTTCGCACAATCACCCCGAAGCCGAGGCGTATCCCTCCGAAGCTGATTATGAATTTACAAAAAGCATAGTTGATTCAATGAAAGACTTTGGAATAAAAGTTTTTGACCATGTAATAGTCGGGATTTCCTCTGTTGTATCTATGAAGGAGCTTAAATGCGGAATAGATTTTGAATAAATATTTGAATAAAGAAAAAACCGGAAACGTATGCGTTTCCGGTTAACTGTGTTTTCAAGAGATTAAGCTCTCTCAACCTTGCCTGAACGAAGGCATCTTGAGCAAGCATAGATATGACAAGGAGTACCCTTAACGATAGCCTTAACTCTCTTTACGTTCGGCTTCCAAGTTCTGTTTGAACGTCTGTGTGAGTGAGAAACCTTAATACCGAAAGTAACACCCTTACCGCAGATATCGCATTTTGCCATTTTACAGCACCTCCTTTTGAATCTGAAAAAATACAACAATATTATTGTATCATAAACTTTCTGAAAAATCAAGTGTTTTTTGAAAAAAAAGCAGAAATTTTTATATGTTCTGATTATATACAAAAATTTATCTGCGATGTTGACAGATTTTGTTGCAGTATGATGTGACGTAACAAGAAATTTCGGAAATTACTTGAAAAAGATATTCATTTGTAGTATAATTATAATCGGAATATTTTTAGGAAAGGAAATAACTTATGAATACAGTAATTAAATTTCTTGCAAGAATTATAATTGTTATTCTTGTACTCCCTTTGCATGAGCTTGCACATGGCTTTGTCGCTAAAAAGCTCGGGGACGATACGGCAGAGGAACAGGGCAGGCTTACTCTCAATCCGATTGCACATATTGACCCGATTGGTACACTTCTGCTTGTGCTTACGGGATTCGGGTGGGCAAAGCCTGTTCCCGTCAATCCGAACAGATTCAACAGAAATCACAGTCTCAGAGCAGGTATGGCAATGGTATCAATAGCAGGCCCTGCATCAAACATAATAGCATCGCTTGTCTGTGCATTGGTTTATAATTTCGCATACTGCTTTGAATTTGTGCAGAAAGCTTGTATAAATGCTGTTTATTACGGTGAATACAGCATAATTTATATAATTATGCTTTTGCTGAATTTCTGCTTTTCAATAAATATCGGTCTTGCGGTGTTTAATCTTATACCTGTTCCTCCACTTGACGGCTATGACGTTTTCAGCTACTGCACAAAATATAAATTTGATGACTGGTTCAGAAGAAATATGCAGATTATAAGAACAGTATTCCTTGCGTATATTCTTTTAGGAGATATGATAATTCCTGCAAAATTCAATCCTCTTTATATAGTAACGAATCTTGTTTCAAAAGCAGTATGGTTCTGTGCAAGCTGGATTCCGAATGTTATAGGAACTATATAAAATGGAGCAGATACTTTTCAGGCTTGATGCATTTGAAGGGCCTCTTGATTTGCTCTTAAAGCTTATATCAAAGCATAAGCTTAATATATATGATATTGAAATATCAAAGCTCCTTGAACAGTATATGGAATATCTTGACAACAGCAATATTAAAAATCTTGAGTCAGCAGGCGAATTTCTTGAAATGGCATCACGCCTGATATATATAAAAACGGCATATCTTCTTCCGAAACCCGAAGCCGATGAAGCTCATCAGATGAAAAAAGAGCTTGAAACTAATCTTATTGAATATTCTTCAATAAAATATGCCTCGTCACTTCTTGCGGAAAGATTTCAGGGCGATAATGTATTTGTCCGCCGTCCTATGAAAGTAAAGGCTGAATATTCATATAATCAGATGTATCTCCCCGACAGGCTTGCTATGGCATATTTAAATATATCCTTTCCGGAGGATATTGAGGCTGAAAATAAAATTATCGAAAATAAAATAAATTCGGCTGTAAAGCGTAAAATAACATCAGTTATCTCTAAGGTTGTATTTATTCTGAGAAGGCTTTACGGTTCGGGGAAAAAGCTTTTTATGGATTCGCTCTATGAGGGAGTTTATGACCGTTCGGAACGTGTTGCGACTTTTCTTGCAGTTCTTGAACTTACAAAAAACGGCAGAATAAAAATAAGCGATGATAATTCCGAGATATATTTTACAGGCAGAAAAAAGGAAAGGAATATTCAGTCCAATGGAAATCAGTGAACAGCTTGCAGTTGCGGAGGCGGTTATATTCGCCTCGGGTGAACCTGTTGAAATTGTAAAAATTGCGGAAATCCTTGAAACTTCTCCCGAAAATGCCGTCAGGCTTGTAAGGATTCTTAATGAACGCTATGACGAATACAAAAGCGGTATAAGAATAATTTCCGTAAACGGAAGATTTCAGATGACGACACGTGCCGAATATGCAGGATATGTCCGCAAGGCTCTTAATTTCAAAAAAAATACTCCTCTTTCGCCGGCATCTATGGAGGTTCTGACTATAATAGCATACAATCAGCCTGTTTCAAGAGGATTTATTGAAAATATCAGAGGCACTGACAGTTCTTCAGCGGTGAACAGCCTCTGCGAAAAGGAACTCATCGAGGAGGCTGGCAGACTTGACGTTCCCGGAAAGCCCATTGTTTACAGAACAACGGATAAATTTCTGAGATGTTTCGGACTCGGAAGTCTTGAAGATTTACCGCCTCTACCCGAAAGAAATAATCCCGAAAAAGAGAGTAAAATATGATAATTCTTAATATTCTGAAAATCATAGCTCTGATAATTCTTGCATTAATCGGATTTTTAATATTTCTGATGATACTTCCTGTATCCGTAAGACTGGAATATATCGGAGAAAAATTTTATTATGAAGTCAGATATTCTTTTCTTTCCGTTATTTCTTCGGACGCTGAAAAGGGTATAGCCGGTATGCTTAAAAGACGGAAGAAAAAGAAAAAAATTTCCGTTCCGGAAAAAGTTCCCGAAACTGACAGCAAATTATCAGAGGAGAAAAACGAAACTGTTCCCGAACTGCAGAGCGTTCCGGATTTGCCGGAGGTCAAACCGGAAGAAATTTCAGACGAAAAAATTCCCGAATCAGAAAAATTTCAGAAAAAATCAAAAATTCCGAAATCAGAAAGGCGGAATTTATCGGATATTTCTGAACTGTGGGATAAAATAACGCAGATATGGGAAATTTTATCATCTCCCGCAAAAAGACTTTGCAGGGGAATACATTTTGATAAAATATTTATTGATTTTAAAATATCCGACCCCGATGCCTGTGACTGTGCGGTAAATTACGGAAAAACGTGTATTATAGTATATAATATGCTCGGAATTTTCAATCAGATGTTCAGCCTTTCAAAAAAGAGCATAAACGTTGAATGTGTATTCAACAAGGAAAAGAGTATCTATGATATTTCGTTTACAGTCAGATTTCACCCGATAGTTGCTTTATTATGCGGAGGTTCATTCCTCTGGACATATTATTTTAAAATATACAGAAAACAATCAGGAGGTAATAGAAAGCATGGAAAACAAGGAAACAAAAAAAGAAAAACCAGTAAGTGAGCTTATGGGAATCACGATGGAAAAAGTCAAGGAAATGGTTGATATAAATTCTATTGTCGGCGAACCTATCAGAATTGACGATAAAATTACAATTATTCCCATATCAAAAGTATCTTTCGGATTTGCGTCCGGAGGTTCTGACCTTCCGAACAAATTAAGCCGTGACCTTTTCGGAGGCGGTGCAGGTGCGGGAGTATCCATAAAGCCCGAGGGATTCCTCGTTATCAATGACGGCAATGTTCAGATGATACAGGCTGTTCCGTCCGCTGACCCTATAAGTTCAATTATAAACAATGCCCCGAATCTTGTAAACAAATTAGGAAAGATGTTCAAAAAGAATAAGGATTCTTCCGATGATGAAAATAATATTGATACAGAGGAATTTGACGGATAAGTAATAAAAATTTTTTCAACGGCATATTTTATATTATATTTAATAAGGAGATATGCCCGATGAAAAAACTTTTAGTTTTTATTTTGACGTTTTTTACTGCGGTATCAGGAAACAGTTTCTGTGCATATGCTGAAAGTAAACCCGAAATATCTGCAAAATCAGCAGTTCTCATTTCAGCCGATACGGGAGAAACCATATATTCACTCAATGCAGGGGAAAAGCTCCCTATGGCAAGCACTACAAAAATTATGACGACTCTGTTATGCCTCGAAAGCGGTAATCTTGACGAGGAATTTGTTGTTGACAGCGAGGCTATAAAGGTTGAGGGTTCATCAATGGGGCTTGTTGAAGGTGATATTGTAACTAAATATGCACTTTGTTGCGGAATGTTGCTCCCATCGGGTAACGATTCCGCCAACGCAACGGCTGTTAAGCTTGCCGGAAGTCTTGAGAATTTTGCTGTTATGATGAATGAACGTGCTGAAAAAATCGGAATGTCAAAAACTTATTTCGTTACTCCCTCCGGACTTGAGGGAGAAGGTCACGGAGCTTCCGCATATGATATGGCTTTGCTTGCGAGGGAGGCTCTTAAAAACGATACTTTCAGGGAAATCTGTTCACAGCAGAGTATTCAGGTAAAATTCGGAAATCCTCCCTATGAAAGATGGCTGAAAAATACAAACAAGCTCCTTTCAATGTATGACGGTGTTTACGGAGTGAAAACAGGATTCACTGATGAGGCGGGAAGATGTCTTGTTTCAGCGTGTGAACGTGACGGAAAAAATCTTATATGCGTTACTCTCAATGACCGCAACGACTGGAATGACCATATTTCACTTTATGATTACGGATTCAGCAAAGTAAATTTATGTGAATATGAAATAAATGATGAATTTTATGCTAATCTTGCCGGAAGTTCTGAAGATAAAATCAAGCTTGTTCCCGCTGAAAATCCCGAAATCTGTACGGCTGACGGAAACAGTCAGTTTTTCAGCTATAAAATTAAAGTTCCGCTTTTTGTTTACGCTCCTGTTGAAAGTGGTGAACAATGCGGGGAAATTACAGTTATGTACAAGGGCAGGGAAGTAAGAAATATTCCCCTTTATGCTGACAAAAATTATGAAATATATCACAAGCCAGAGGAAAAACAGAATTTTTTATCAAAAATCAAAAATATATTTAAATAGGAGATA
>JAEDMB010000053.1 GCA_016303235.1 Oscillospiraceae bacterium | reverse complement strand
TTCAAAGAGATAATTATTTCAAAAAAATTTTCCCACGCATTTTGCGTGGGATTTTTTATTTTCAGAACATTTTCCGGTATTCAACAGGAGTCATACCTGTTTTAATCTTGAATTGTTTTGTAAAATGTATATAGTTATTGTAACCGCACTGAAAGGCAATATCACTGACATTGAAATTTGTATGTATAAGGAGCATTTTAGCGTATTCGATTCTGCTGTTGATTAAATCCTGAATAAATGTAACATTGAAATATTTTTTATAGAGGTGCTGAAAATTTGACTTGCTCATACGGACTTCATGAGAGATACTGTCAATAGTCATCTGTTCATAAGGGTGGCTGTATATTTTATTTCTGATATGTGAGAGAATTTCAAAATAATTGTCGCATTTAACGGGTCTGAGTGATTTTTTATTTATCTGTTCGCTTATGCTGTTGAAAATCAGGAACATATAATGCTGTATACTGCTTTGACTGTTAATATTGCCGGAATATTTTTCATAGGCTATTGATTTTATGCAGAAACTGAGAAAGCAGAGATTATCCATCTGAACAGGCTGTTCATATTTTAAGCCAAGGCTGAAAAAGGTTTCTTCTTCATTGTTTTCAAATTCAAAAAGAATCCAGTCACCGGAAAAAGAATTGTCAGAAAGACAGCGACAGCATTTTTCAGTGGATTTTTTAAAGAAAAAAACAGAATCCTGAGGTATTTTAACATCGTTTCCGTTTATGTTGAATATCGTATTGTTTTTCAGAAGAATCATAAGATTTTCGCCTCTTTTAAGCGGAAAGTTTAAAGAGAATCCGGAATCCTGACAGCAATTGTATCCTAAGCTGTTGATAATCATTTTAATATCTCCGTTCTGAACAGATTATGTCAGTTTTATTATATATCATTCATACAGATTTGTCAATTATGACTGTTTACATTCATGTAAATCCATTTTGCTGAATGAACTGCTGTACATGGAATTATCCAGGTACAGCATTCACTTTTTATCGGTAAGTAGCATTACAGCTGTTCAAAGAACGCAAATTCAGCCATATCCTTTCTGTCCTTTGTGGGAATTACAGTTTCACCGGAATATCCGACAGCAAGAATATTAACTGCCTCCAAATCATTGGGAATGTTAAATTCTCTTTTCAGTATATCAGGTTTGAAATAACAAATCCATACACTGCCAAGACCAAGTTCAGTTGCTTTCAGCATCATGTGGTCGGTTACGATAGATGCATCTATATCTGTTGTCTTTTTGCCGTCAAAAGGTCTTTTCCAAGCTGTGCTATGGCTTGCACAGACGATAAGTGCAAGCTTTGCACCGTATATATTTGCAGCCTTTTCAAGCTTTGAAAGACCTGTTTCTTCCTCAATAACAAGTACCTTGACCGGCTGTAAATTTGCAGCGGTCGGTGCAATTCGACCAGCTTCCAGAATAGCATTACGCTTTTCGGGTTCAACCTTTTTCGGAATATACTTTCTGACGGAATGACGTACTTTTATAAGTTCAGAAAAATTCATAATAATTCCTTTCTGCTGTACAGCTTGCAAATTATAACCGGTTATGTTATAATAATATCATACAAGTTTCTGATTGTCAAGTACACACTTTTTTGTAATGTACTATACAAAAAGTAAGTATATAAGGAGGAATATTATGCAAGCTTGTCCGAGTAAATTTAACTGTCCTGTTGATGCAACCATACAGCTTATTGGCGGAAAATATAAAGCAGTAATATTATGGCATTTGGTTGATGGTAAAAAAAGATTCAGTGAACTAAAACGTCTGATTCCCAAAGCAACTGAAAAAATGCTCACACAACAACTCCGTGATTTAGAGACTGACGGGCTTATTATCAGAACAATTTATCCTGTCGTTCCGCCAAAGGTGGAGTACAGTTTATCTGAATTAGGGAGGAGTATTGTTCCTGTTCTTGATTCAATGTGTAGCTGGGGAACGGATTATCTGAATACGCAAGTCTGAATGAGTCTGGCTATTCGACACATTTTAAAAATGTGGTATTGATGTTTGATTTTTGCATAGAATACTTTTTTAAAAAAAGGATTTTGTGCATATTGATTAGTAATAATACATTTGCTTAAATATTATTTTAGTGATTTACTGGAATTTCTGATAATATATTGACGTAAAAAATATAATATGATATAATAAAAGCTATTAACACACGGATATTATTTTCGTGTGTAATCTATAAATAATAACGGAGGTTAAATTTTTAAATGGATAAAAATCAACAGTGTTACCTGAATGTAATTCTGCAGAATGAAGAAGATAAAAAAGATGATGTCATCATCTCAATATCGGGTATTTTCAGAAAATTTAAGAAGTATTTTCTTGTGTGGCTTGTGACTGCTGTTGTTTCAGCTATGCTGATACTGACGGGTTCAGCAATTTTTTCATCTGACCAGCATAAAGCTATGACTGCTCTTGTAAGCTTTACATTTGACGGCATAGAAAAAGGACTTGACCCGGACGGAAACAAGTTTGATGTAAATTCACTTAAAAACCCTTTTGTAATAGAAAGTGCTCTTACAAAGCTCGGATATCCTCTTGATGAGCTTGAAATTATAAGACAGAGTATTTCCATTGAAGAAATTATTCCGTCAGATGCTATTGACAGAATTATTACATACAAAAGTGTATACGAAAATGCGACAAGCGGAGCTTTAAGTGCTGCACAGGCTATGCTTGATGTAACTTATTATCCTACACAGTATAAGGTAAAATTCAATTATTCACAGACCACCTTTGAAAATGAGGAGGCTGTTGAAATATTCAATACTATCCTTGACTGCTACCGTGACTACTTCTTTGAAACATACGGATACAACAAAGCTCTGGGAAGTGCGGTTACAGTTCTTGACTATACCAAATATGACTATGCGGAATCTGTTGACGTTTTCGATTCAACACTTTTAACGCTTAAAAACTATGTTTCACACCTTGCAGAAGAAGACACAACCCGTTTCCGTTCAGCTAATACAGGATATACCTTCTCTGACCTTTCAGAAGCTATAAAAACGATTCAGGAAATGGATTTAGACCGTATATCGTCATATGTTACAGTAAATAACGTAACAAAGGATAAAGATTCACTGATTGACTACTATCAGTACAGAATTGATGCACTTAACCGTGAAAAGGCAATTGCGTCTGAAAACCTTAAAACAATTTCATCATCAATAGAAACATATCAGAAAGATACTATTATGGTTTTCGGAAACGGTACTGACAGTACTAATACACAGGAAACAAAGTTATCAGAGCAGTATGATTCGCTTATCAGACAGAAAATTTCTGCACAGAATACAGTTTCAACTACAACCCAGAAAATCAACTATTATAACCAGAGAATAAAAGCTCTTAAGGACAAACCGGTAGGTTCTGATGCAAAGATTCAGAAAGTTGAAGAATATTTTGAGGATTTGGATATAAAAGTCAATGACCTTATAGACAATATAAATAAAACTGCTGACGAATATTATACAACTGTTGCATTTGCAAACGCTTATAATGTTCTTGTACCTGCAAGCACATCATCAGTAGTACATTCAGTTAAGAATGTTATTGAAGATTCAGTTAATATAATATTCATAGTTGAAGCTCTTATTGCAGTTATTTATATTTGTGTTTCTTTCTTCACAGCTGTTATAGAGGAAAGCAGGAAAAAAGCTGTTCCGGTAAAATCAGAAGAAAAAACTGAAGAAAAAACAGAAGTAAAGTAAAACAAAAATCCCCTTAATGAGAAAATTCATTAAGGGGATTTTCTTGAATCAGCTGAGTGCCGTTTTAAGCTCGTCTAAAGTCATTGAAACTGAAATAAATTCATATTCTCCGGCGTTATATTTTTCAGCATCTTCTTCTGAAATTTCTGAACCGTCAATATAGCTTTTGCTGTATTTTCCAATGGATTCTGATTCATCTTCATCAGGAATACCGTTTCCGTTTGAGTCATCAAAATTGAATGTTTCTATTACTGCAACAGTATCCATTGAATGGCTTTCGCCGATTTCCATATATGTTGTATAGCGGATAGCTCCTGCATAATCGCTGTTGTAATTCCGGAGGCTGTTTTTTTTCGGAACATATTCATATCCGGCATTTCCCATAGCTCCGTATACCCAGTGTTCCATTAATGTATATATTTCACCATTACTGTAAGTATAAAGGCTTGTATAATATCCATCTTCTCCGGCGACGAGTTCAGGAATATCATCATCATCAAAATAAATCAGGTTGAATTTGCATTTTCCGTCATCAAGTTCAGTAGCCTTTTCAATATAGGCTGACTTATAACTTTTATTTGCATTTTCCGGAACAGAAATTTCTTCTGAAAATTCTGTCTGAGTTTCAGTGGAAACAGCAGTTTCACTTTCGGCAACAGAATTTTCACTTGACGGTTCTGTTTTTATTTCAGATGAAACAACAGTTTCAGTTTCAGCAACGGAATTTTCACTCTGAACTTCTGTTTTTGGTTCAGAAGGAACAGCGGTTTCAGTTTCGGTTTCGGAAACGGAATTTTCAGCTGAAGATTGCGTTGTTTTTGTTTCGGAACTGTTATTCGTCGGAACTTCACTTGCTTCACCGCATGCCGTCAATGATGTAATAATTAAGGCAGATGTTATAATTTTGCTTATTATGCTGGATTTTTTCATTTTTATAAAAACCTTTCATTATAATATTTTGATAATTACAAGTATAATATACAATCTATAATTTGTCAATATAATTTCTGAATTTAAAACTGATTTTCTGCACATATTATATTATATACCTTAATAAGGAGAATTATTTATGTATGATGTAATTATAGTAGGAGCAGGAACAGCAGGGCTTTCATCAGCCATATATGTTTTGCGTTCGGGAAAAAGCGTTCTTTTGCTTGAAAAAAATTATTACGGAGGTCAGATTGTTAATGCATCTGAAATAGAAAACTATCCGGCAATTAAAAAAATATCGGGATATGATTTTGCAACGACTCTTTATGAACAGGCGAAAAATTTTGGTGCGGTTATTGAATATGAAAAAGTTGTTTCAGTAGAAAACGGAGTATATGAAAAAACTGTTATTACAGAAAAAAACAGATATAAATGCAAAAGCGTTATAATAGCATCGGGACTTCAGAAACGCAGACTCGGAATTGAAAATGAAGAAAAATTTACAGGCAGGGGAGTATCATATTGTGCTGTATGTGACGGTGCTTTTTACAAGGGAAAAAATGTTGCTGTTGCAGGTGGCGGAAATACTGCTCTTGCCGATGCTCTTTTACTCTCTGAATACTGCAGTAAGGTTTATATAATACACAGAAGAAAAGAATTCAGAGGTGAAAAAATTCTTGCTGAAAAGCTTACAAAACGTGAAAATATTTCATACATGCTGAATTGTACTATAACAGCTCTTAACGGTTCGGAAAGACTTGAATCTGTATCCGTTACAAGCAATGACAGCAGAATCCCCAATGACATAGAAGTTTCGGGGCTTTTTATAGCAATAGGACAAGTTCCCGATAATGAAATATTTTCCGGACTTCTTGAGCTTGATGAAAACGGATATATAATAAGCAAAGACTGCTCTACTTCGGCAGACGGAATTTTTACAGCAGGTGACTGCCGTCAGAAAGATATAAAACAGCTTGCAACTGCTGTGTCGGACGGTGCAACAGCCGGAATAAAAGCTTGTGAATATATAAATAAAAAACATTAACTCCTTTTTTTACCAATTGTATAATATGGATAATTTTAAAAAATTTTTTGTCTGCTTTTATTGAGGTTTGATGAAATTAATAGAAAAATTAAATATATGGTTGACATTGACTGCCTCTGTGGTTATAATAATATAAAAGGTTGGATTTTTATTTTTTGAGGGATAATTTTTTTTTGGAAATGAGGTTGAAATGAAATGGAATTTAATTTGCCGAAAAGTAGAGCCGTATCATTTTCAGGTTCAGCAGACAATCCAAAATATGAACTGCTGATAGAAAAAAAACCTTTATATGATGCTGTCAAAAGAGCTTTTGATATTGTAGCTTCTGTTACCGGACTCGTTGTGCTTAGTGTTCCGATGGCTGTTATTTCTGTTGCCATATTTATAGACGACCCCGGAAGTCCTATATTCGTTCAGGAAAGAACCGGAATGAACGGCAGAAAATTCAAGATATATAAATTCAGAACTATGGTGAAAAATGCCGAACAGCTCCGCAACAGTGAGGAATTTATCAGTCAGAATCAGTCTGACGGGCCTCTTTTTAAAATCAAAAATGACAAAAGAATACTTAAAAGCGGAAATATTCTCCGCAAATTAAGTCTTGACGAACTTCCACAGCTATGGAATATTCTTAAAGGTGATATGTCTGTTATAGGCCCCCGCCCTTTTATTCCGGAGGAACAGGAAAGTCTTATTCCGGAAAGACTTCTCGTCAAACCGGGACTTTCATGTTACTGGCAGATTCAGCATACACCTGATATGCCGATTGATGAACAGATGTCACTTGACCTTAAATACATACATGAACGTTCTATGCTTACCGATTTCAAGCTTATTTTTAAAACTCTTGGTGTAGTTATCCGTGGAAAGAACTGCTGACAGAAAATACGGGCGACCTTTGGTTGCCCGTTATTATTTATTAAGGGCGGACATTTTCAAGATGTCCGCCCTTTTTATATTATATTTTTCCGGCTTATGCCTCTGCAGTCGGGTCAAGAGTTTTTATAACGTTTGCGAGATACTGCTGAATAGCAAGTGCATCGTTTGCGTTTACACCGTTGCCATGTGCCTGAACGTCACAGGATACAAGAGCCTTGTCTGAAAGCTTATTGTTAGCAGGGTCGCCGACAAATGCTGCAATTGCAACAGCGTCAGCGATATCAACTGTATTGTCGCCATTAGCATCGCCCCATATAATATCATCGTCTGATGTTACGGGAACAGATACTGTTGTAACAGTAGTTTCAGCAGTAGTAGTTGTTGTAGTTGTAGTTGTTGTAGTTGTGGTAGTTGTTGTTTCGGGAGTCTTTTCGCCTACTATTCTTGCGTCTGTAAATTCATAATCACCGTCTGTATACCATACCTGTACATCAAGGCTGTTCATAGTCTTTATAGAGTCAATAAGAGTCTGAAGTTCAGCCTTGTCTGTAACTTCGCTTGAAACTCCGCCGACAGTATGGCTTGCTGCTGAAGGATTATTGAAGTCAATTGTAA
The DNA here is from genome assembly GCA_016303235.1 of Oscillospiraceae bacterium. Classification (GTDB taxonomy): domain Bacteria; phylum Bacillota; class Clostridia; order Oscillospirales; family Ruminococcaceae; genus Ruminococcus. The sequence goes on along the minus strand of JAEDMB010000053.1, from coordinate 4,546 downwards.
TAGTTCCTGATGATTTTACATCATAGTTATATGAAACCCAGTAGCCGTCACTTCCGCCAATCCAGAATCCTACACCGCCCATGACTGTATTACAGCCACTGCCGAGCTTGACATCGAGTTCCACCTTGTCGCCGATAGCTCTGCTGAATACAACAGAAACACCCTTATCGGTTTTATTGATAAGACCTACTCTGTCATCAGCTTCTGATGGTGTAACATATTTAGTATTTTCATCACCTGCATACTTTGCCATAGCATCAATAATTGACTGATACTTGATTGTATTTGAGGCACGGTCAAGAATACCGAAATTTTCACCGCTTCCGGTAAATGCGTTGTTATCCCACCAGCAGCATGTAATGCCTCTTGCACGGGCAGCAGCTATATAATAAGCAGCGTAGTTTGTACGAGCCTGAACATTTTCATTTTTGTTGATAGCACCAAATTCATCAATGATTACAGGAATGTTCTTTGAGATAAAGCTGAGATAGAGTTTGTCCATAAGTGTATCAATATCACCGCCGGAGCTGTTTACATCAAAAGTATCAACGCTCTGTGAATCACTCATAGAAGCCATCGCAAAGAAATAAGGTATATATGCATGAGTTTCAAGCATCATCTTGTTTTCAACGGTATCTGTCGGCATTTTGAATACATCACTTACGGCAGCGTCAGCACTTGCACCGTATGCCGGAACCATAAGATAACGGCTTGCATTGTTTCCGCCTGATGCACGTACAACGTCAACAAATTTCTGATTCATTTCGTTGATACATTCCTGAGCCTCGATACATTCCTGAGCATTCGCATTGAAATTCCATTCATAAACGCTTCCGATAAGTCTTGGTTCGTTGAGAGATTCAAAAACAAGCTTTTCATCATAATCCTTAAAGCGGTCAGCAACCTGTGTCCATATATCCTCTACATATTTGAGTGACTGTTCAAGATACTGCTTTTCAGGGAAGAATCCGAGAACCTTTCCGTTATATACATCATTATCGTGGTGAATGTTGAGAATTATATGCATATCGTTAGCAACAGCATAGTCAACAACTTCCTGAACACGGTCGAGCCATTCCTTATCGATGTTGTTGTTTTCATCGATATGGTTGTGCCACGATACAGGAATACGGATAGTCTGGAATCCTGATTTCTTTATGCTGTCAATCATTTCCTTTGTAGTTTTTACACCGCACCATGAGCCTTCGATATCAAGCTTGTTTGAATTATAGCCGTCATTATCAATAGCATCAAGAGTATTTCCGAGATTCCAGCCGAGTTTCATATCAGCAGCGAATTTGAAGCTTTCAAGGTCAGGAACATTTCTTGATTCAATGCTAAGTTCAGGAATTGAAAATTCTCCCTCAGCGTATGCCGGAGTTGATGCTGTGTTTGTGTAGATTACCGATGCAAGAAACGGTACTGATGATACTGTCATTGCAGCGGCAGTAAGAAAACTAAAGATTCTTTTTTTAATCATAGTTTTAATTATTATCCGTTTACCGGATAATATCCTCCTTCTCAATTTTATATACATGTTTATAGTATCATTATGCATATGTAAAGTCAATAATAAAATCGCCGTCAGAAAATTTTTTACGTTTTGTACAATATAACATATATCTGATTATGCAGAATGACGTTTGAGAAAACTTTATAAATATTTTAAATATTATCTTTATGTGAATATATAAATTTAAAAAATATTTTTCTGAAAGTGAAGTAGTTTAGCTTGCAGATTCGTAATAATTACAGTGAGAAATGAAATTTTTCTTGCAATAACCGGAATTATATTGTATAATATATATCGGTATTTTATTTGTTGGAGGTTTTTTATGTTTTTAAGAGTAATCTTTGCAGTTGCGGTTATTTTATCTGTTTCTGTATCAGTTTTGTTTTTCATTTGCATTAAAGGAAAAGGCAAACCTGTTTTCAGAAATATTGCAGTTACTGTTACAATTTTTATGACTTTCATAGCAATAGCAGATATTTCCGGACTGATTAATTTCGGCTCATATCAGAGTTCATTTGCATTTATGGGGGTTGTAAATATTTGCGAACTTGTTTTATATCAGATTCATAAGCAGTATCCTTTAAAATTTCTCGGATTTTCTTCTAAGATGCTGATTATTGCTTCTGTTCTGGAGCTGACAGTTTTCAATATGCCGTCATATCGCCTGTGGTTCGGGGGATATACAGAAAAGGAACTTGATATTGACAATGCCGTTATAGAATGTGGAATAAGAAACGATGACGGAACTATAATTGTCGGTGACGGTGCGGAAATGGTTGTTACCTTTGAGGGAATTAATATTCCTGTCGGAACAGTAAAGGCAGATGTATTATTTCCGAAAGAATCTACAAAGGAATCTACATTTGTTCTTGATATAAAAGACAGTACACAGACACAGAATTACCGTTATAATATCGCAAATAGCAGAATAGTTGAAAAGCGTGAAAAATCGGATACTATTATATGTGATTTTTCGGGAAAAGTCAGTGATATGAGAGTAAAGTTTGCTCCTAAGAACAACGGAGAAATTATTCTGAAAAAAGTATATGTAAATACTGACGTACCTGTTGATATATCGCTTGTGAGATTCTTTTTTATAACTCTTGTATCAATTTTTATATATACTGTTATGTATGAAAATTTTATGCAGAAAAGCTTTTCGGAAAGCAGAAAATTCTGCCGTATAGCATCAGCGGTAATAACGCTTGCCTGCTGTATTTCAGCATTTGCAATACTGGATTATAAGCTTGGTGACAAGAAGTGGAAAGATGAATTTAAACAGACAAACGGAAACCAGCTCACTCAGGAACTTGTTGATGCTTTTGAAAACGGACAAGTCAATCTTCTTGCAGAGCCTTCGGAAGAACTTAATGCACTTGAAAATCCCTATGACCGAAATGCAAGAGAGTCAAGCGGAGCCTCTGTTCTGTGGGACCATGTATATTATAATAATAACTACTATTCATATTACGGAATAGCACCTGTTATATTATTCTTTTTGCCGTATCATAAATTAACAGGATATTATTGTCCTGATTCTCTTGCGGTTCTTGTATTTGCATTAATCGGAATTGCAGGACTTACCAGTCTTTTTTCAAGCTTTATAAAAAAGTGGTTTCCGGATATACAGACGGGAATATATTTAACATGTCTTATTTTACTTCAGATTTTAAGCGGAGTCTGGTTCAGTGTCGGACGTCCATGGTTTTATGAAACAGCCATGACTGCAGGATTTGCATTTCTTAGCTGGGGAGTTTATTTCCTGTTTGAATCAAACATAATAGGAAAAGGACAAATAATACTTTCAAAGGTTTTTATAGCCTCTCTGCTTTCGGCAACAGCAGTTCTTTGCAGACCTACTCTTGCACTTTACTGCATATGCATTGCAGTATTTATGCTTATGGCAGTTCCGAAGTCGGGAAAGGATACGAAAAGCCGTGCAGTTTATCTTGTGTATGCGTTTATTCCTATGATTTGCCTTGGAAGTATTCAGATGATATATAACTATGCAAGATTCGGCTCTCCATTTGATTTCGGAATACAGTATTCCTTGACTATCAATGATTTCACTAAATCGCAGTATCACACTGATTTTGTACTTATAGCATTATTTAACTATCTGTTTAATATTCCCGTATTTTCTGCTTCATACCCTTTTATAAGTACGGAATTTCAGACACTTGATACAAACGGATTTTTCTATGCGGATTATCTTTCAACATCAAATACATCGGGATTATTTTTCCTTGCACTTCCGATGTTTGCATATATCTTTTCCGGAAAAGCTGTTAAAAAGCTTCCCGACAGACAGTCAAAAGTAAATTCACTTGTATATTTGGGAGCCCCATGCGTTATAATACCTGTTTTAATTATTTCATCAGTATGGGAGAGCGGTTATGCTGTAAGATATATGCTTGATTTCTCATGGGAAATGATTATAGGTGCATTGGCAATTATATTTTTCCTTATGCGAAATACTCAGAACATTACTATAAAAAAGCTGATAAAAGTATTTTTATGTTTTTCAATGGTATGGGCATTTGTTGTAAGCGGAGTGCAGTCAGTTAATCAGGCATTCAGATATTCTGAATATCATTATGATTATCCCGAAATTGCATACAGCATTGAACAGATTTTTGCATTCTGGAAATAAAATATTTTTCGGGTGAAGATAATTCACCCGATTTTTTTTAAAAAAATCTGTAACAAAACACTGTTTAATCTGACTAATATACAGAAAGGAGGAGCGGAAATTATGAACAGTGAACTTGAAAACTATTATAAAGAATACGGAAAGAAAGTATATTTATTTCTGATGAGTCTTTCCGGTGATTCTGATATTTCCGAAGAACTTACACAGGAAACCTTTTATCAGGCTATAAAAAGCATTAACCGCTTTGAGGGAAAATGCAGTGTATATACATGGCTTTGTCAGATTGCAAAAAATTTATGGTGCAGAGAACTTGACCGCAGAAAGCGTCACCCTGTTTCTGAATATGATGCAAATGCACGTTCACCGTCAGCAAATCCGGA
>JAEDMB010000206.1 GCA_016303235.1 Oscillospiraceae bacterium | reverse complement strand
ATTTCGGATATTCTTGGCACTGAAAAGGAATTTAAGAAACTTATTGATTATTCCGGAAATACTGAAATTTATCCTGTTATAGATAATTTAAAGTTTTCGGATAATAATTTCGGAGATATGACTGTAAGAATTTCGGGTTATTATTCAAGGATTCCTAAATATAATTATGCATATGGAATACAGGACGCTTCGGAAGATTTTCTTTCCTTGCTTTCTCCGGAATGTTTCGGAAATATTTACGGTGAGCTTGCGGAAAATTATACTTATGACGGAATTTCTCTCGGAGAACTTTCGGTTTCGCTTTATGGTGACTATTCAAAGAAAAAGTTTTCAAGATATGATGCTATGAAACTTGTATGCGAAAGCTGTGAAATTCTTGATAAAAAAATACTTGCATACGGTGCAAATGCCTATATGTTCCCATATGTCAGGCATATTTCGGGAGTTCCTGTTGAATCGAGTCATTTTGATATATTTGATGAGGATATTCCGTTTTATCAGATGATTATTCATGGACTTATACCTTATTCCTCTGAGGCTGTGAACAGTATGCCTAATCCTGATGATTATATTAAAAAATCCGTTGCTTATGGCAGTTATCTTTTATTTGATTTTATTTATGAAAATCCGTCAGTTCTTCAGGGTACGGATTTGGAAAAATATTATTATGCGGATTATTCCGGCTGGAGTGATAAGGCAGTATCAGGATATAAATATGTTTTTGAGACGCTTGGAAAGGTAAAAAACTGCTTTATTGAGGATTATTATGTTTCCGGTAAAAATTCGTTTACGGTGTATTCTGACGGTACTATAGTAAAAGAGGTGATTTCTGAATGAAAAGATTTCGTGGCTATGAATTTATAATTTTGTGGCTTGCCGGAACAGTTGTGTTTTTTCTGATACCGCTGTTTACATCGCTTTATTATTCTTTCTGTAATGTCACCATAGATTCCGAAAAAACTGTATGCGAATGGATTTCCCTTGAAAATTACCGCTATATATTTTATACTGATGAATATTATACGGATTATCTGCTTGATACTCTTGTTGAAACTCTCTGGAAAACTCCTCTTATTATAATTTTTTCGGTTTTTGTTGCCGTAATTCTTAATCAGAAATTCAAGGGCAGAACGTTTGCAAGAGCTGTGTTTTTTCTGCCTGTAATAATAGCGTCAGGACCTGTTTACAATATCATAAGCGGAAATATTCAGAATACAGGCAGTGAACAGTTTTCGACTATGTTTTCAACTGATTTGATTGGCGACCTTATGCGTTTTCTTGGGGTTTATAATATATCTGAAAAAACAGAGAGAATTATTATGTCTGTATCAGATAATATTTTTAGTATAGTCTGGAGTTCAGGAATACAGATTCTCATATTTCTTTCGGCTTTGCAGAATATTCCTCAGTCTGCAAGAGATGTTGCTGTTATTGAAGGTGCTGATGCATGGGACTATTTCTGGAAAGTAACTATTCCCTATGTAAGTCCGCTTTTTACAGTTAATCTTGTTTTTACTGTTATAGATACTTTTACAAGTCCTGCAAATCCTGTTATAAATCGTATACTTTCAATGCAGAGTGAATGGAATTACGGAAAGGCTTCCGCTATGGCATGGGCTTATTTCGGAGCAGTTCTGTTTTTTATATGGCTTTCTGTCTTTTTGGTAAGAAAGTTTTTAAGCGGTGATTTAGATGAGTAAAAGACTTTGGAGTATATTCAGATTTTTTATAATATCCGGACTTGTTTTTATTATAATATATCCCATGATATATATGTTAAGCTGTTCATTCAGAGACAGCATTGATATGAATGACCCCTCTGTTATGTGGATTCCCCGTCATTTTACTTTTGATATTATAAAACAGACTGCCGAGGTTATGGAACTTCCCGAAACACTTCTGAATACAGTTCTGCTTAATCTTGGGTGTTCCGTGGTGCAGGTTATGGCATGTGCCGTTACAGGTTACGGCTTTGCGAGATTCGATTTTTTTGGAAAAAAATTTCTTTTCGGCATAGTCATAATGATGATTATAGTTCCTCCGCAGATTATATCACTTCCGTTATACAGTAATTTTGTACACCTTAAACTTATAAATTCAAAGCTTGCAATGTATCTTCCCGCACTTGCCGGAAACGGAATCCGTTCGGGACTTATGATTTTTATATTCCGTCAGTTTTTCAAGGGGCTTCCGAAAGAAATTGAGGATTCCGCATATATTGACGGTTGCAGTAGATTCAGGGCATTTTTTTCTGTTATGCTTCCGAATGCCGGTTCAGCTATTCTGACTGTATTTCTTTTTTCGGTAGTATTCTACTGGAATGATTATTATATCAGTTCGACTTTTTTCACTGATAATCAGACTGTTGCACTTATGATTAAAAATTTAAATTCAAGGCTTTCCGTGAAGCTTTTTAATAATTCTGCTGTTCAGGTCAGCCCTCGTGAACAGATTGTATGGCTTGAAGCGGGTTGTCTTATATCGGTTACTCCTATGCTTGTTATGTATATTTTTTTGCAGAGATATT
>JAEDMB010000205.1 GCA_016303235.1 Oscillospiraceae bacterium | reverse complement strand
AACACAAGCATGAAGGTACTAACTGTGATGACTGGTTTGAAGTTTCAAATTACGGGAAAATAGCATGCATTGCCGTTGCTGACGGTGCGGGTTCAAAGAAATTTTCAAGAATCGGTGCTAAAATATCCTGTATGACTGCTGTTTCTTCAATGAAAAAACTGCTTGAAAAACTCTTTACCGAAAATAACAGTATATCAGAAAAGCTTCTGCTTCCTGTAAATGACCCCGATTTTCTGGAAGTATGCAAAATGCTTGCGGAAATCGTTCAGAAGTCTGTAATAAATGCTTATGAATCTGTTGAAACTGCTTTTAAATCACGCTCCGGAATAAAGGAATATTCCGATTTCTTAGGGCGTGAACTTCAGCTCAGTGATTTTGCATCAACTCTGCTGACGGCTCTTGTTATACCGTCTGAAAATGATTCCGATGAAAGCCTTATTATAACATGTCAGATTGGTGACGGAATTTCCGCTGTCATCAACGGCGACAATTCCATAAAGCTTATGGGTGAACCCGATAGCGGTGAATTTTCCGGCGAAACTGATTTTCTTACTTCTTTCAGCATGAAAAATACAGACTGTCTCCAAAGCCGTACAAGGATTTTAAAATCAAATGCAAAGCTCTTTCTTATGATGACTGACGGTGTAGCTGATGATTATTTTCCGAATGAAACGGAAATGCTCCGTCTCTGCTGTGACCTGATTCTCAACGGAATTATTCCGGATTTTCTTAAAAAATCAGATAATGATGACTTCTCCGGAAAAATTCCGGAACCTATCGGATACCCTTGTGTAAACGACAAGACAAAAAATGTATTTCTGAGATATGCAAACAGAATATGTTCCGCACTTAATATATCTCTTAATCAGCTTTGCGAAAGCAAAAGCATTTTTTCTGAGGCTGTTCCGGAAAATACCGGTTCTCCCGAAGAAATGCTCCGCATATGGCTTGACAACTATGTTGAAAGAGGTTCTTTTGATGACAGAACTCTTGTGATTGTAAAATTTCAGGAGAATAAAATATGAAACGCATTGCTGAAGCAATTCTTTCAGACGGTACAAAATTACCCTATGTAATAACTGACAATCCGCCTGCCGGCGGTATGAAACATACTTATTTTACTCCGGACAAAAAATTTGCCGTGCAGTTCTTTAACGATTCATCACATGCAAATGATATTGAACTCCACAGGCGAATGGAATATATAATAGGAAAGTATAATCCCACTCTTTCCGAAAAAAACGGCGGTGCTAAAGGAAATACAGAGGAATCGGCAGATTATTTTTCAAAAAGATTCTGCTGGCCTGTTGCTACTGTAAAATATCCCGAATTCGGAATAGTATGCCCCGCATATCCTCCTAATTTCTTTTTTGATGAAAATTCTTCGGAATTTATCAATTTAAAGGGAAAGGACAAGCGTAGCAACTGGTTCACTTCCAAAAACAGAAAATATCTACGTGACGAGGAATGCGGGAACTTCCGTTCCATGCTAAAAATGTCACTTCTCCTCGCACGTTCCGTAAGACGGCTTCATCAGGCAGGACTGGCTCATGCCGATTTATCATGCAACAACGTCCTTATTGACCCAAAATCAGGGCAGTGCGTTGTAATTGATATAGATTCCCTTGTAGTTCCGGGGATATTTCCGCCCGAAGTTGCCGGCACAAGAGGATATATTGCTCCGGAAGTTCTCGCAACTTCCATGTTGCCGTCAGGTGACAGCAGAAGAAAACTGCCTTCTTCATATACGGATTTGCATGCCCTTGCAGTGTTGATTTATGAATATCTTCTTCTGAGACACCCGCTTATAGGGCCTAAAATATATTCAAAAAATTCTGCCGAGGAGGACGATTTCCTTGCAATGGGTTCAAAGGCTACTTTTATTGAAAACCCCTTTGATACAAGCAACCGCCCCGATGAACTCGGTGTTGTAATAAAGGATTTAGGCGAACCTCTTGAAAAACTGTTTATTCAGGCTTTCGTGAATGGTCTGCACAATCCCGAAGAAAGACCCTCCGCTATGGAATGGGAAAAAGCTCTTTCAAAAACCTGGAATCTGCTCCATAAATGCGAAAATCCCGACTGCCTTGCGGAATGGTTTATACTTCATGACACTAAAAATCCGGTATGCCCCTTTTGCAGGCACAGTGTACAGCGTGAAAGTATTTTAAGATTTCACCTTAAAAGCAAGCTCAAAGGTAAAAACGGTCAGTGGACAGACTGCGGAACTGTCGATTTGCATGACAAAATGCAATTGTACAAGTGGCATATGTTTTCAAACGTTTTTCCCAATGAAAAGGCTGAACGTACTCCTGTGGCTGATATATATACAAAAAATCAGCAATGGTTTCTCGTCAACAGAGGGCTTAAGGGGCTGACTTCCCCTCAGGGTTCTGTAGTTCCGGCGGGATATCAGTTTGAATTGAAGGACGGTTCTGTTTTCAGAGCCTCCGATGATGAAAATGCCCTGCTGATTTCAGTTACAAAAGGAAAATAATTTTTTAAAGGAAAGGAACTTAAAATGAAAATTCAAGGTCTTAATGACGAACAAG
>JAEDMB010000204.1 GCA_016303235.1 Oscillospiraceae bacterium | reverse complement strand
TGCATTTCGGATAATTTTCGAGTATGGTCATAATGCTGTTCCTGAACCAGTTCGGCTCACCACCCTTGATATATCCTATAATAGCCTCTCTGAACGGGTAATTCATTACGGAGTCAAGTTGTTTTCCGTTGAGATAGAGTCTTTTTACTCCATAGCTTTCCTTGTTGGAAGCGTCCTCCCATACTTCTCCTATAACGATTTTTTCCTTGTCATTTCCCTTGACTGTTTCACGGAGCTTTATTATAAAATCCTCGGGAAGTTCATCGGCAACATCAAGCCTCCAGCCCGACGCACCGAGATTAAGCCAGTGGTTAAGAACTCCGTCCTTACCGCATATATATTCCAGATAATCGGGATTCATTTCATGAACATTCGGAAGTGTATCGATTCCCCACCACGCTTCATATTCATTAGGATAATTATAGAATGTGTACCAGTCATAATATTCGCTGTCCTTTGAATTATATGCACCTATTGTATCATATCTGTTGAATTTATTGAAATAGATACTGTCTGCACCTGTATGAGAGAATACACCGTCAAGAATTACCGATATTCCACGGCTTTTAGCATCTTCGCAAAGATTTTTGAAGTCTTCTTCAGTACCAAGCAGAGGGTCGATTTTCATATAGTTAGCTGTATTGTATCGGTGATTTTCATGGGATTCAAAAATAGGATTAAGATATATGCATGTAACTCCCAAATCGCTTAAATAGTCAAGTTTTGAACGTATACCCTCCAAATCTCCTCCGAAATAGTCGTTATTCCATACATGACCACGTTCATCAGGCTTATAATAAGGAGTTCCGCCCCAGTCGTCACGGAGTACTCTGCCGTACGGAATATTTTCGTGTTCCTTACCGCTTTTGCAGAAACGGTCAGGGAAAATCTGATACATAATTCCGCCCTTGAGAAAATCGGGAGTTTCATAGAACGGTGCGTATACAGTAAGCTGAAAAAGGTCGCCATTGTCGATATTTCCGAGATGTCCGTCGATTTTCTTGATGTAATGTCTTGTGCCGTAGCTTGTATATGAAAAATAATAGTAATGAGCTCCGGAATATCTTGCATAGAATGACGCCTGATATACATTGCAGTCCTTTTCTTCGCAGATTTTAGTCATATTAAGAAAACGTTCCTTGAATCCGTTTCTGAAAAGAATAACTCCGGGCGGATAATCAAGATGAATGTCCTTAGGTATTCTTATTCTGAAACGACATTCGCTTTCACGTGTAATAGCTCCGAAAGGATTTTTATATTCCAAATCCCAGCTGTCAAAAATAGGTTTATCCAAAAAAATTCCTCCTTTTAAATTTAAAAATCATTCCCAAAAACGCTGAAATCACTGAAATTACTGCAAGTGTCAGGGAAACTTTAATATTATCGGGGTCACTGCTGATTATTGTAATTTCTCCGCTTATTCCTAAAAGCGAAATCATAGTATTTGCAAAGAATACATATAAAGCAGATACAAGAAAGCTTATTGATATTCTGAAAAAAGCATTGATTTTCACATATCTGAAAACTGCAAAAATTATCCACGCAAGAGACAATCCCCATATGCTTATAAAAATTCCGTCACGCATATCCGCAATACTGCCGTATCTCAGAGTTCCATAAATAACTGTAAGCATTATTGAAACCGTATCAGCTGTCATACAGACAAGAGCCTTGTTTTTGCCTATATAACCAGATATTAAATCAGTTCTTATAATAAACGGCAAAAATACTATGCAGACTCCTGTAAAAACTGATAAAAAAGCCATAAGAAACCAGTGTGTTCCGCTGTATATACTTCCGGAAAGGAAAAGCAGATTCAGGGATAAATAAAAGCTCCCGAAAGAAATCAACGCTTTATTTTTATCCGCAATCACCGGAATATTAAGAACTGATGCCGTCATCATCAGAGATGTAAGAAGTATAAAGAACTTAGACGGCATATGTTCTCTGATTACAAAAACTATAAAGCATGGTATAATTGCAGAAAGGTATCCGAGAATAAGAACTGCATTATATATTATGATGAATTTTTTATATTTTTCTGCCATGCGTTCAATTTTACGCTGATTTTCGTCCTCGCTTGCGGTACAGAGTTCATGCTCGGAAATATTCAGAGCCTCACATATTCCCGAAATCATTGTTATATCGGGATATGAAATTCCCCTCTCCCATTTGCTCACAGCTGATTCCGTAACATAAAGCTTTTCTGCAAGCTCTTTCTGAGAAAGTCCGGATTCCTTACGCTTTGAACGGATAAAGTTTCCGAAAGTAATTTTATCTTTCATTCAAATCACCTCAAATAAATATTGAACATGTTCAAGCAAATTATAATATCTCAATCTGAATATGTCAATATTTTTCAGAGGATTTCATACCCGACTGTCAAGCCAGTAACGTATATGCGTGGTTTTCTCAAAAAATCAGGGCGGGAAACTGCCTGTCACCCGCCCCTTTCTGAAGTCAAGTTTATTTTTATCTTAAATGCCAGATGTTGTCAGAATATTCATTTACTGCACGGTCAGCAGAGAAGATACCTGCACCGGCAATATTGTGAAGTG
>JAEDMB010000203.1 GCA_016303235.1 Oscillospiraceae bacterium | reverse complement strand
GCAAACGGAAATAAAAGCACGGCGATTTTACAGCGTCAGCTTGAAAATAAGGACAGCAAGGGCAATCCTCACGACTATAAAATTATCGTTACTACAATTCAGAAGCTTGAAAATTTTATAAAGAAAAATCCGAATCATCCTGTTTATAACAGCCATATTGTGCTGATTTTTGACGAATGTCACCGCAGTCAGTTCGGTGAAATGCATACCAGTATTACAAAGCATTTCAAGAAATATCATATTTTCGGATTTACTGGAACGCCTATTTTTGCTAAAAATGCAGGCAACGGAAAAAATCCGAAACTCCGTACAACACAGCAGGCTTTCGGAGACAAACTGCATACTTATACAATCGTTGATGCAATTCATGACGGAAATGTTCTGCCGTTCAGAATTGATTATATTGATACTATAAAAAATAAAGATGATATGCGTGACAAGAAAGTTGAGGCAATCAACACAGAATCGGCAATGCTTGCCCCACAGCGTATCAGCGAAGTTGTTTCATATATCCTTGAGCATTTCGACCAGAAAACAAAGCGTAACAATGGATTTTACACATTCAACAAACTGACTAATATAGAAGATATAGCAAAAAATCAGCAGACAGCTGAAAAGAAACAGTCGCTCCGTCTGAATGGATTTAACTCTATTTTTGCGGTATCCTCTATTGAAGCCGCAAAATTGTATTATACCGAGTTTAAGCGTCAGATGAAGGAAAATCCTGCGTACAAGCTGAATATAGCAATTATTTACAGCTACGGACAAAACGAGGAAGACCCAGATGGTTTCCTTGATGATGAAAATTCAGATGATACAAGTGAGCTTGATGTGTCTTCAAGAGAGTTCCTTGAAAACGCTATAAAGGACTACAACGAAACATTCAATACAGCTTATGATACTTCTGCGGATAAGTTCCCGAATTATTATAAGGATTTATCCCTCAGAATGAAGAACAGGGAAATTGATTTACTGATTGTTGTAAATATGTTTCTTACTGGTTTTGATGCAACTACACTTAATACTCTGTGGGTTGATAAGAATCTTAAAATGCACGGCTTGATTCAGGCGTATTCCCGTACAAACAGAATACTTAATTCAATCAAGACATTCGGTAATATCGTATGTTTCCGTAATCTTGAGGAAGAAACAAATGATGCTATTGCGTTGTTCGGTGACAGGGAATCAAGCGGAACGGTTCTTCTGAAATCCTATAAGGATTACTATTACGGATATGATGAAAATGGCAAGCATCAGAAAGGCTATGAAGAAAGAATTGCCGAGCTGATACAGAAATATCCTCTTGGTACGGATATAATTGGCGAAAAGGCAGAAAAGGACTTTATTGTGCTTTTTAGCAATATTCTCAGATTGCGTAATATTCTTTCTACCTTTGATGAGTTTACTGAAGAAGCTAATATATTGCTTCCGATTGATTTTCAGGATTATACAGGTATTTATAACGACCTGCATGACAAATACCGCCGTGATGTCGATAAAGATAATATCAATGATGATATTGTTTTTGAAATGGAGCTTGTAAAGCAGATTGAAGTAAATATTGATTACATTCTTATGCTTGTTGCAAAATATCATGAAAGCAACTGCGAAGACAAAACAATACTTGCTTCTATCGACAGGGCTATCAAGTCCAGTCTTGAACTTCGCTCCAAGAAAGAGCTTATTGAAAGCTTTATTGCAACAATTACAGTTAAAACCGATGTTGAAAAGGATTGGGCTTCATTTGTAAAAGAACAGCAGAAAATCGATATTAAAGCTCTTATTTCAGAAGAAAAGCTCAATGCTGAAGAAACAAAAAAGTACTTATCTAATGCTTTCCGTGACGGTCAGATAAAGACATCGGGAACTGACATTGATAAGATAATGCCTCCTGTTTCCCGTTTCGGCGGTGGAACAAGAGCAGAGAAAAAGCAAGCAGTTATTGAAAAACTTAAAGCATTTTTTGAGAAGTATTATGGTCTGACAACAATGAGTCTGGAAGAATAACAGATTAAAAATCTATAGATGGGCTGAAAGAAAAAATGCTCAGAACAGCTGAAATATTCTTAAAAATATAATTGTCAAGATAAAACAGTTCCGAAAAAATAAAAAAATTTCGGAACTGTTTTTCTTTATTTTTCTATATGCTCGTGATAGAATATAAACATATAGAGAAGAGCAAAACGCCTGATTGAAACGGAAGAAAAGAAGAGATCAGGCAAAAGCGTGGAAAGAAGGCGAAAAAAGGTGCAACAAAGCTGACCTTTGCCAAAAACGGCAAAAGCCTACCTGAAAATATTGAATTCGAATAATCAAGCTATACGTTTAACAGATTTAAGAGAACGATAAGAGCATTCGGATTTCGTGACAACTGCGGCAACAGCAGTGGCAAGAAGAGCAATGTGTGCGATAGTGTTCAGATTTCTTGCGACATTGATATTGTGTATCCAAAGGCGTGTTCCTGACCTGTTGATTTAAAGCGTGAGTTATAACGTTCAGACTCAGTTCTGAGAGCATAAATTTTCTTTCATTATGCTGATTTGAAGCAGTATGTACACCGAGTCTGCAGTCTTT
>JAEDMB010000202.1 GCA_016303235.1 Oscillospiraceae bacterium | reverse complement strand
TATATAGGGGGTTCAGCTATTTTTTCATTTGATAATAATTTTGAACAGCTGAAAGATGTCTTTATAAATATGGTTTACAGCGAACTGAAAGCTGTTTAAATCACTTAAATCTTTTTTTTGGTTTCTGTAAAGCCTGTAAATTCCACAAGATTGTACTGATTTGTCATTGAATACTCATCAAACATATTTCTTTCTGAGTAGTTTCAAGAACATGATTAAATCCGTATATATAAATTTAACACAAATTTAACTGTATTAAGATAGAAATATTTTGATGATTTTAGTATAATGTCATATGGAAATAAAAAATATTCCTTATGTACTGGCAGATTGCGTGAAAATTAGTTTGTGCAGTGTTTTTCTGAAAGTACAAAAGCAGAGATTGTATTTTGGAGGAAAATTAGGATGAAGAAAAATTATTATACCAAAGCTATGATATTTGCATTTTCCGCTGTACTTGCAGCTAATGCAGTTACAACAACAGCAAATGCCGTGATTCCGGACGACGGTGCGACTGATGCTGAAAGCTTTGCAGAAGTTAATAATAATTCTGAACGTTGGGAAGAGTGGAAGAATGACTGGGCGACCGTTAAGGAAAACTGGGAATATGTTTCTATAACTCCCGGAAGCAATGAAAATCAAATGAATTTCGCCTGGTATTCAAAAAAAGAAAATGTCATATTTGAAGTAAGTGCTGATGAAGATATGAGCAATCCGCTGTATTCTGAAAATATTACAGGAACTGCAGATGACAGTATCAAAAAAGGAAATGTTCAGTATTATGCTTGTCATACAAGCGTAAGCGGTTTGACAGTCGGTACTTATTATTACAGAGTTGACGGCGGAGAAGTTAATAGCTTTGACGTCAAGGATACTGAAAATGGTTTCAGCTTTATTTTTGTAGGCGACCCACAGATAGGTTCTTCAAACAGTATGAAAGGAAGCAAAGCTGATTCTGAAGAGGCACTTGTCAAATTTTACGATGTACAGTCCGATGCTGTAAGAAGCGATGCTTTCAACTGGAATTATACTCTTACCAAAGCTCTTGAAAAGTCATCAGATGCAGGCTTCGTTCTTTCTGCAGGCGACCAGATACAATCCCGTAAAAAAGATGCTCCGAAGATTGCAACAGACAATACATTTTCTGAAATTGAATATACTGGATTTCTAAGTGCATCAGTGCTCCGTTCTCTTCCGCTTGCTCCCACAGTAGGCAATCATGATGCTTCAATGGCAAATTATAAATATCATTTTAATACACCTAACAATAGTGAACTTGGTTCAAATGGCATTGTTGGCGGAGATTACTGGTTCACTTATGGAAACGCCCTTTTTATTATGCTTAACACACAGGATACAAATACGGCTGAACATAAGCAGTTTATTGAGGAAGCTGTTTCTGCAAATCCGGATTCAACATGGAGATTTGTAACACTTCATCAGGATATTTATGGTTCTGCTGAACATTCCAACGAGCCGGAAATTACAGACCTCAGATATGAACTTGTTCCGTATTTTGAAGAAAATGATATTGATGTTGTATTCTCCGGTCACGACCACGCTTACTCCAGAAGTCTTATTCTTAACGGAGGCGTTAAAAATTCAGAATACTATAACGGCAATGAAGATGAATATGATGAAATGTTTGAATATGACATTGACACTGATGAGGAAATAAATTCTCCCGTTTATACAGCATATCAGATGATTCATGACGATACGACAGATGAAAGGGAGAGAGCTTATCTTGATTATCTCGATTCAGTAAGCGATAAAAATGCAATTGAAAGCACCGATTCTGAAACAGCAATAAATCCCGAAGGTATACTTTATCTTACTGCAAATTCTTCATCGGGAAGCAAATATTATGACCTCACTTCAAGAATGCAGTCATATATTGCAAACAGATGGCAGGAAGATGTTCCGACATATTCAATTATAGATATTACTGATACAACTTTCACTGTAAACACATACAGAACTGATACAAATGAAAAAATTGATAATCAGTTCACAATTGTTAAGGATAATACTCCTGAAACAACTGAACCGACAACAACAGAAGAAATAATTCCTGTAACAACTGCAGAATCAGAGACTGAAACTACAACTGATACAACAAATGATTCAAAAAGTACTACTGCAAAATCAATTGAAGCAGACTCGCCGAAAACAGGTGTCGGTAATATTTCAAATGTAATTCTTGCTTGCGGAGCTTCCTTGCTGACAGCATTTGGCGTATACAAAAAAAGAAAGTAAATATTACCGGAGACATAGAAGATAAAGAAAAAATATAATCTGTCATCGGGCTTTATCGGAAGATGTTGCATTCTTTTAGGATGCATTGTCTTCCTGATTTTTTTGTACCGATATAATCAGATAGATAAAAATCTTGTGAAATACAGAACTAAACGGTATTTTTGCAGATTATTTATTTTATGGCTCAATAATATTAAAAAATTTATACTGACTGAAATCTGTCATTGCATCAGAAAGGCTATCCGTTAATTGTGTATCTCCTTCTTGCTGAATTATAGTGAACGCAAAAAAGATTTTTATTTAAAAGAGCAAAGTGCAGCCAAT
>JAEDMB010000201.1 GCA_016303235.1 Oscillospiraceae bacterium | reverse complement strand
TAAAGATTTACAAGTCCTGCACATGCAAGTGCAAAACAGCTGTTATAATCGAGAGCAGGTTCTGTGAACTGATATTCTTTAGTAGTATCGAGATAATTTCCGCTTGAATCATCACCGCCGACGAGCATACCATAGTTTGTATATTTAGCGGCTGTATCAGCGTTAGCGTCACCATTCTGACCGGGAGTATCACCATTACCGGGGTTAGCAGCTCTGTGATGTATATGAGTAGGCCACTTGTCGCCGTAGCCTATGAGGAAGCTGTAACCTCTTGAATTATTTCCAAGGATATGGTCCATCTGATATTTTGCACCCTGAGCGTATGTTGAATTTGCATCGCCGTCAGCAAGTCCGAGAGCTACCATTTGCAAAGCACAGTTATATCTTGATGCACCCCAGCCGGCAGCATTGTATGAATTTGTAGGACAACCGCCCTTGTTATTGAGTTCAAACTGCATTTCACTTGAAAAAGCGGAATCACCGGTAATTTTGTACATCATAGTTGCATATCCAGCCCATACCTTATCCCAGCTGTAAAGATGATAGTCATAATACTGATTATTATAACAGCCGTTTCCCGTGGGCTTATATGACGGGAGAGAACCTTCTCCGTTAAGATAGAGCCAAGCCTGAGCAAGAGCCATTTCGTCCTGATACATTGAATCTGTACCGTACATACTTCCCATACCGGCAGTTTCGTTTCCTGTATATTTATTTCCGAATTCGTAGATAGCTTTTGCATATTTAAGACATTCTGCGGAATATTCAGGGTCTGAATCCTTTAATACATATGCAGTTCCTGCCAGTGCGGAAGCCATTTCGCCACATATAACTGAATTGTTGTTTGAAGAACTCATCCAGTAAGTTTTTCTGTCGTATGTCTGAATTTCAGGTGACTGCCAGTATGCATGGTCTGAATCGTCTGAGACGTTGTAGCATATAGTTGCAACAGTTCCGTCATCATTGAGGAATGTTGTTTTCATAAGGTATGCAGAAATCTTTTTAAGTATTTCAAACAGATGGTCTTCACAGCCTGCTTTTTCATAAGCACCCTCATTGAGATAGTATGACATAGCAAGTGATGAACCTGCAAATCCGTTTGTAAGATTGAATTTTACATGGTCACCTGCATCGTGATAACCTCCGCTTACATCTACATAGCCGTCACCGTCAGGGTCTACTATTGATTTGTAAGCTGAATTGAAATTCATAGCATTTGAAAGAGATGCTTTTCCGTCATATGTATGACAGTTACCTCTCCATGTAAGCGGATTGTCATCAACTTCAGTACCACATTCATTTGAATCAAAGAAATAGAGTGACATTGCAAGAGCTTCAGCATAATTTTCATTTTCAACGGCATATGATACCGGAGCAGATACAGTTGAGCAAACAGATGCGGAAAGCATTAAAGCACTTAATGCACCGGCAACAGCTTTTTTCATTTTTTTCATAAAAAATCAATCCTCTCTTATTATGGTAAAAAAAACGATATATAACTTTATTATATCATATCGGACAGGATAAATGTTAATATTCTGTGAATAAATATATCTATCACATTAAAATCTGCATTTTCATCAAATCGGATATATATTATTTGTGCAGAACAGACAAAAAAATCAGCCGTTTTATTTAACGGCTGAAAGATATTTATTTTTTATCGGGCATATCGTATATGCTTTTTACTTCATGAGTGCGGTCGTCCTTGTTTTTAGCGGGACGGTGTTTTTCAAGGAATTTATCGGTACGCTTTGCAATTTTCGGAGTAAGTTCGGCAAGAAGATATATAATAAACATTACAAAAGCCATACCTATTCCGAATTTAAGAATAGTTGATATTTCAATTGAAATGCCTTCCGATGCCTGTTGTACAGCCTGCGTTACAGTTTCGCTAAGCATAGAAAATTCCTCCGTATTTTTTATCATAAAAGTTCTGAAAGAGCGTTATCGGTTACAAGCTTCCAGCCTTCGCCCTTGATTTTTGCGACAGTGAGATGAATTGAAGTTTCTTCTTCCTCTTTTTTTCCTTTAAATTCAACATCAACAGTAAGGTCATAAGCCTTTTTTATGTCAAGACCGCTTGATTTTTCAAGAGATTTTATCTCATCTTTATCAAGAGCCTTTTTATCCTCTATATCGTAGGATATTTTTATATTTTTTCCGTATCCGAGTTCAAGCAGGCTTATAAGAGATTCAAGGTCTTCATCACTTGTAGTTTCCTTGAGCTTATCAGATGCCTCATCGGGAAGTGACTTAGCCATAGTGCTTACCTTGCATTTTTCAAAACCTGTAAAGAAATAGTCAACCGGTTTTTTATATCCTCCGCCAAAAACAGCACCGAAAAGTCCGATAATAATAACTATGCCGGCAAGTACGGCAACACCGGCAATTATCATTGATTTATTATTGCCGGAATTTCTGGAAATAGTTTCGTTTTGAGATTCGGGACATGTGCATACTCCGTCATCAGGAATTTCTGCCCCACAGAATTTACAGTATTTCATTAAAAAATCCCCCTGAAAATAATCATTTATATTATATTATCATATTTTCCGTATTATGTCAACAAGGAATTTAAAGATTTA
>JAEDMB010000200.1 GCA_016303235.1 Oscillospiraceae bacterium | reverse complement strand
TCTTACTTTATTTTAGCATATCTTGTATAATTTGTCAACTTATTTTTTTACAAATAAAAAAATACGGAGAGGCATATGAATATAAAACGTCTGACACAACTTTCCCTGCTGACAGCGACAGCACTAATTATTTTTGTAATTGAACTTCGTATTCCGAATATAATACCAATTCCTGGAATAAAGCTCGGACTTGCAAATATTATAACAGTATACTGCGTATATCACTTTAATGCGGGTGAGACTGCTTTAATGCTGACTTCGAGAATTATTCTCGGAGCATTATTCAGCGGTAATATTTTTTCGCTTGTTTACAGTACAGCCGGAGCATTTTTCTGTCTTTGCGGAATGTTAGTGATTCGCAGAATAATTCCGGAAAAATATATATGGCTTTGCAGTGTAATCGGTGCAGTTCTTCACAATACCGGTCAGATTATTACAGCTGTTGCAGTAACACGAACGTTTTCCGTACTTGCATATTATCCGGTTCTGCTTGTCTCCGGCTGTATTGCAGGATTTTTTACGGGAATATCCGCACAAATGATTATAAAGCGGATTAATTAAAGCGATGCTGTGAAGATTTCCTCAATATCCTTTTCGGTAAGAGGTGCATAAACATCAGGCTGATTAAGACCTTCATTTATGGCAATATGATGAGCCATTTCGGAAATTCTGATTTCATCAATTCCGACATCTCTTAAATGCATAGGAATACCAATAGATTCATATAAATCATATGTTGCGGAAATTGCCTTTTCAGCGGTTTCAGTATCGGATTTTTCATTAATTCCGAAAACATTTCTTCCGTACTGTGCAATTCTTCCGACAGTTTTTTCATTAAGAATATGCCTGAGCCAGCGTGGAGTTATAATTGCAAGACCTACGCCATGCGTAATATCATAATATGCACTTAATGCATGTTCAATTCCGTGCATAGGCCAGCCACTCGGAGCTTCTCCCAGACCATATATTCCATTGCATGCAAGTGAACAGTTAAGGAATATTTCTGCCCTTGCATCATAATTTTCGGGTTCTTCAAGAACTATTCTGACATTTTTAATAAGGCTCTTTATTGCAGTTTCCATAATTCCGTCCATAAGAAAATTCGGGTCAGAATTGAAATAAGTTTCAAGAATATGATTCATTGCATCGGCAACGCCTGCAACAGTCTGATTTCTTGGAACTGTAAAAGTATATGTCGGGTCAATCAGTGAACATTTCGGGAAAAGATGTTCATTCATATAACCGACCTTGTCATTAGTTTCGGGGCGGGAAATAACTCCGCCGAAATCATATTCACTTCCCGTTGCTGCCATTGTTATAATATCAACTATCGGAAGTGCATTTGTTGTAGGTGCTTTTGATGTAATTATATCCCATGGGTCGCCCTCTGAGAGAGTACAGCCTGCTATTGCCTTGGAACAATCAAGGACACTTCCTCCGCCTACGGCAAGTATAACCTCAATATTATTTTCTCTGCAAAGTCTGATTCCCTCAAGAACACTGGAATATTTGGGGTTTGGTTCAATTCCGGAAAGTTCGGTTACTTCAAATTTATCAGCTAAAAGCTTTTTTACAGTATCATAAAGACCGCTTTTCTTAATACTGCCTCCGCCGTATGTCATAAGTATCTTTGTACCAATCGGTGCTAAGACTTCGGGGAGCTTTTCAACAACTCCTTTTCCGAAAATCATTTTTGTAGGTGTACAGTATTCAAAATTCTGCATAGTAATTTTCTCCTTATACTAAATTTTATTTTTCTATTAATGATATTACCATAATTATAAGCAGTTTGTCAATACTTTATAACGAAATTCAACTAAAAAACCAACGGAATTTTTTTATAATATGCTATTGACATATAAAATATCAACATGATATAATTATCAAAAAGCAATGAATATTCTAATCAGAATAAACTTTCAAATAAGGAGCAAACATATGAAAGACGAACTTGAAATGCAGTTGGAACGTGATTTTCCTTTCATGAAACAGAACAGGGCTGATGATGAAAAAAATGTTTATAAAAGATGGGGCTGTGAATGTGATAACGGCTGGTATAACCTTATTCATGACCTTTGTCAGGAAATAACTGAAAGATATGAACGTGACAGCCTACCTGTTGACATTGTTATTTTACAAGTGAAAGAAAAATTTGCCGGTTTGAGATTTTACTATCAATATGAAAATGCTCCCTGCCCTTTGCAGGCATTTGACTTTATCGGCAATGGCACATTAAGATTTACACCTGATAATGAAAATGCAGATAATACAGTAAAAAATCTTAGAAAAGATATAGCAGAAATAGTTCACAGATATGAAAAAAAGAGCAGTAGTGTCTGTGAAATATGTGGTAATTCCGGAAAAGTAAGAAATGATATGCCATGGATTAGAACTCTTTGCCAGAACTGCTATGATAACTACATAAAGAAATCAGAGGAATCAAAGAGAAATCCAAAAGACATTATAAGCAAATATCTTGACAGAAAATAATAAAAGCAGAATTATAAAATGCAGTGCTACGTTTTATTTTTATTTAAGCAATTCAGTAATTATATTATACAGAAATTTAAAAAGTCCCGAAGTAAACTCGGGACTTTAT
>JAEDMB010000052.1 GCA_016303235.1 Oscillospiraceae bacterium | reverse complement strand
CCGTCAGAATTAATTGCAGGAATTTCACTCTGATTATTTTTCAGCAGTGAGCTTAAAATAGTTATAATATCACTTTTGGGAATTTTATTCTGTTTTACGGCAGTTCTTATTGAATCGGCAAGCTGTCCGGAATCTGAATTTTCTATAATATTTCCGGAATTGTTTCCGCCGTATACTATAAGACAGGAAGGTGAAACTTTCCATTCCTCAAGCATAAATCTTAAAGTCTCGGTATAGTCACATTCGCCGAGAACTATTAATTCCGTATGACCTGTAAATATTGATTTTCCGCTTTTTACTTCCGAATTTTCAAGTATTCCGTCAAAGCTGTTATTCTGAACATTTGTAGGCTCGGAATCCTTATTGTAAAAATTCATTGATACTGTTTTCAGATTATTTCCCGATACTGACATTCCACGCAGATAGGCTCTTTCATGTACTTCCTGATGAGTACAGCCACACAATAATGACGGAATAAGAGATATTAATATCAGTTTTTTATTCATTTTCTTTCAGCTCCTTTTTTAAAAAATATCAGTATTGCCGTCAAAACCGGCGAAATCATAAATATTAATGCATATGCGGAGCTGTATATATCTGTATTGCCGAGAACCAGTGAAAGCAAAATCATTATAATAATTATTGCTGTGCTTTTAAATCTTTGGAATTTTGGAAAAAGCATTTCAATAATCTGTGATGCCGTAACAGTCTGGACTGCAATTCCCATTACTGCAAGTATTACCATTAATATTATAAACAAAGCGTCTATTCTCTGACTGCTGAAAGGCTGACAGAGTTCAACTGCTCTCATCACGGGAAATTCCGTAATCTGCATTATTCCGCCTGTTACAAGAAGTGTCAGAATTATTACTGCCGTATAGAAAACACTTCTGCATGCAAAATAAAAAACTGTGGATTTTATTCGGCTTGCGTTCAGCTGACTTATCAGAAAGGGAAGTATGCAGAAACTCCCTCCGACTGCAAATCCCGAGATTATTTGTCCCGATATTTTTGAATTACCGGCAATAAAAAGGTTTGATGTATCTATGTTTTTAAAGCTTCCGAGTATAATTGTTATAAAACAGAATACTCCGAATCCGGCTGTCATTACGGACGCTCTCGAAACTGCTTTTATTCCGGGTGAGGAGGCATAAAGGCATACAACAGCTATAAGTGCGGATATTATGAGATTTTCCGGAAGAAATTTTATTTCCGGAACAGGTATATATATTGCTTTTGATATATTCCATACACGTATAAATAAAAGCGTTCCCCATATCAATGCGGAAAAAAGATAAATCCACAGCAGAAATTTATTGTCAGCCGGAATACTGCGTTTTGTCAGAATCAGAGATATTATAAACTGTATTGATACTGAAATCAGAAATCCCCAGAGCGTTGCAAGTGAAATTTTATTTGAATAGCATATAAGTGCAAATGCGTCCGATGCAAGAAGAAGTGATGCGAACTGTCCGAATGATATTTTATTCATGAAGTTCCTCCACTGTAAATCCGCCGTCCTGCATTTTCCGGAAACTCTGGCGGAATGTTGTATCTCTCATAGATTTTAAATTAAAGGGCGATATTGGTGCAGTAAACGGAAATCCATAGTCCTCCGTTGCACATATATTGAATAGTACCGCACTGCCGAGTAAGCTTATCCCGAAAAGTCCGAGAAGTCCGCCCGATATTAAAAAAAGAAGTCTTAATATAGTTATACTCTGATTAAGTTCGGGAACGACAAATCCGCTTGTTACTGCAAGTGCAATTATAGTTAGCATAGGAGTGCTGACAAGACCCGAATTTACGGCGGAATCACCTATAATAAGACCTCCTACTATGCTTACTGCTCCGCCTACCGCTTTAGGAAGTCTTAAACCTGCCTCACGTATTATTTCATACATAATCAATACACCGAATCCCTCTGCAAGAAGTGCTATGGGAGCTTTTTTTTCGGCATCAACAAGAATCATCAGCAATGTACTGTTAAGAAGTTCGGGGTGATGAAGTGCTATTGATACATAAAGTGCCGGAAGAAGTATTGATATAAAAAATGCTACATATTTTATCCAGCGTATAAAAAATGCATAATACGGCTTGAATGAGTAATCGTCAAGAGTCTGAAAGCTTTCCGTGAAGAATTTAGGAATAACTATTGCAAAAGGTACGCCGTCTATCAACAAGGCAACTCTGCCTTCTATCAGTTTTGAACATAAAACATCAGGTCTTTCGGTAGTTCCCGTTGAGCTGAATATTTCAAAGCTTTTGCTTTCGAGAAAAGGTCTTACATATCCCGTTGAAAGTATGCTTTCAAGATTTATTTTGTCAAGAGAATTTTTAATCTGTTTCAGAAGTCTTTCGGGAACTCTGTCCTGCATATAGCAAAGACATATATCAGTCTGACTTTTATCGCCCATAACCATAAGTTCCATTTTGAATACAGGACTTTTCAGCCTTCTTCTTAAAAGTGACATATTAGTTCTTACCACTTCGGAAAATCCCTCATGAGCTCCCATTATATTCGCCTCTCCGGAGGGTTCATCAATTCCTCTGACGGCATAGCCCTGTACTCCGAATGCAAGTGCGGAATCCATTCCGTCTGCAATAAGCACTGCAAATCCGGAATTTACCGTTCTGAAAAGTTCCCCGTAATTCTTTACGGTTACACGGTCAATTGAAAGCAGAAGATTATTCTGTATATGATTGAAAAGAGCCTGTCCGCTTGGTTCACGTAGGTTTATTTTTGTTATCGGGTGCAGTACAAGTTCTGTTATAGTTGATGTGGAGAGCATTCCCTCACAGCACAGCAGAACACAGTTCACACCGCCTGTCACAAATTCATTTATAAGCAGGTCAGAAGAATTTCCGGATATTTTCTTTATTTTTTCAAGATTTTCATTAATTGACGGAATAATTCTGTCATAGTAAAAATTTTCGGTTCGCATTTTAAAACACCTCTGAAATATTATCTGCATTTATAAGAAAAATAATTCATCAGCAGTTTTAAAAAACAATTATAGTATCATTTTTAGCTATAATAATAGTAGAAAAGATAATTTTCAAGTGCTATAATATCACTTGCAAATTGAATTAAATCTTATTTAAGGGGGTTTTTTATATGACAAAGGATATGACAAGCGGAAATTCACTCAGGCTTATTATTTCTTTCTGTATTCCGATGATTCTCGGAAATCTTCTTCAGCAGTTATACAGTATGGTTGATGCTATAATAGTCGGAAAGTGCATTGACCTTAATGCTCTCGCAGCCGTAGGTGCAACGGGTTCAATATGCTTTCTTGTAATCGGTTTTGCTACCGGAATATGCAGTGGGTTCTGTATACTTGTTTCTCAGGAATACGGTGCTAATAATTACAGCAAAATGAGAAAGTATGTTTCAAACTCATTCTGGCTGAGTTTTATTATTGCCATAGTTCTGACAGTTCTTACACTTGTTTTTATACGTCCTCTCCTTGAGCTTATGAAAACTCCTGATGATATTATACAGCAGGCTGATGAATACTTATTTATGATTTTTGCAGGGCTTTCAGTAACAATTTTCTATAATCTTCTTGCCTCAATACTCCGTGCATTGGGCGACAGCCGTTCTCCGCTGATATTCCTCGGAATTGCATCGGTAATAAATATAATTCTTGATTATGTTTTTATAAAATTCTGTAATATGGGTGTATCAGGTGCAGGTCTTGCAACCGTTATAGCACAGGGCATTTCGACTGTTTTATGCTTTATATATATGCGTAAGAAGTTTGACATACTTTCATTTGATAAAAGCGAGCTTGCTTTTGACATCAAGGCTTCCGGAAATCTTATGTCAATAGGAGTTCCTATGGCTTTGCAGTATTCAATTACTGCTATCGGCTCAATAACTTTGCAGACAGCTATAAATAATCTTGGTACTGTATACGTTGCAGCTGTTACGGCAGCACAGAAAATTCAGATGATTGCACAGGGTCCTATGGAATGTCTCGGTACGGCTATGGCTACTTACTGCGGACAGAACAGAGGTGCAAGAAAATATGAACGCATTACAAAGGGATTAAAGCAGAGTATGACTGTTTCTGTAATATATTGTGTTGTTGCATGCATTGTACTTGTTTTATTCGGTCAGTATATTTCACTTCTTTTCATAGATAAAAATGATGTTGATGTAATAAATTATGCTATGTACTATATTAAAATAAATACCGTTACATTTCCGCTTCTTGGAATACTCTTTATAATAAGAAACTCACTTCAGGGTCTTGGATATAGTCTCCTCCCTATGATGGCAGGCTTTACGGAACTTATTGCAAGAGTCGGAGTAGTAGTTCTTGCCGTAGGAACTTATGGATTTACTGCTGTATGCTTTGCAAGTCCCGTTGCATGGCTTATGGCTGATATACTCCTGTTTATAATTGCATTCTGCAAGTTTCCTGAACTTAAAAGAGAGCTTGACGGTGAATCAGATTCATATATTCCTGTATCAGATAAATGCAAGAGATGTTCATAATTCGGGCGGAGCTTTGACTCCGCCCTTGTTTTTTACATAAAATTTTCATTTGTTTCAAAAAACGGTCTTGATTATTTTTCCTTAATATGTTATTATATTAGCATATATTTTTTTTCAGGAAAGGTTTAATATGGATATTGGTAAATTAGTTGCAATTATTTTTCTGCTGATTGGTTCAGCATTGTTTTCAAGTACGGAAACGGCTTTTTCCGGTGTAAATAAGATAAGGCTTAAAAACTATGCCTCACAGGGAAACAAAAAAGCCGAAAGAGCTTTGAAAATTGCTAATTCCTTTGATGATGCACTTACGGCTGTGCTTATAGGAAACAATATTGTCAATATTGCTATGGCATCACTTTCGACTGTTTTTTTTACTGATATTTTCGGTGACAAGGGTGTCGGAATTTCAACGGCTGTCAGCACTGTAATAGTTCTTATTTTCGGTGAAATTCTTCCGAAATCATATGCGAAGGAAAATGCTGAAAAGCTTGCTCTTATATTTGCTCCTCCGCTTTCTGCTCTTATATTTATACTAAAGCCGTTTGTAATTATCTTCAATAAGCTTTCGGGTCTGCTTAAAAGCAATAAGACTGAACCAAGCGTTACGGAAGATGAACTTAAATGTATTATTGAGGAAATCGAAGAACAGGGAGTTCTTGAAGAACAGGAAAGCGACCTTGTAAAAAGTGCTCTGGAATTTGATGAGATTACTGTCAATGAAATACTTATCCCGAGAGTTCAGGTTGTCGGAGTCGAAAAAAATGAATCCATTGAGGATATAAAAAATAAATTCCTTAATGAAATGTATTCAAGATTTCCCGTTTATGACAAGACTCTTGACAATATTATCGGTATAATTACTAACAAGAGCTTTTTTAAAATGCTTAATGACGGAAAGTCAAATATATCTGAAATTATGCAGAGCGTTGCTCATATATCTGACCTTAAGCTTATCAGCGAGGCTCTTAAAGAAATGCAGTATAATAAAACTCATCTCGCTGTCGTAATGGACCAGTACGGCGGTACTAAGGGCATAATCACTATGGAGGATATTATTGAGGAGCTTGTCGGCGAAATCTATGACGAAAATGATGAGGTTTCTCATGATATTGTCAGAATAAGCAGTGATGTCTATGAAGTATCCGGATTTCTTAGCATAAGCGATATGCTTGAGGGTATGGGGCTTGATGATGATATGATTGAAAGTACATATACTTCCGTGGGGGGCTGGATTACAGAAATTCTGGAGCATATCCCCGAAAAAGGCGAAACTGCTGAAAGTGGTATATTCAGCATTACTGTTCTTGAGGTCAAGGAACAGACCGTTAAAAAGGTAAGAATAAAAATCCGCACCGATGAAATTAATAGTTAAATATTAATTTGTATAATATATCCAAAATTTTCAGTGTTTTTTTGTGAGAAATATTTTTCAAATATAATTGAAAAATAAATTTGTTTATGATATAATAAATATATAAATTTGTGAACCGGTAAGTTATGAGATTTTTTATGCATTATTCTGCGATAAAGTTAAATCTGATAGTTTATTAATAAAATCTACATATTTTGCGTTGCGTTTTTGATTCCTGTTTTATCTTTATTGGTGAATTTGCTTAAAAAAATAAATTCTGTTTATCTAAATTAACAAAAAATTCAAAAAGCTATTTACTTTTGTGTTTCCTTATTATATAATATGGTTGCAGATATGTAATCGGTATTTGTTAAATTAAGTACAAGGTTATAGCAGTTCTATTTTATATCAAGGGAGATGATAGCAATGAAACTGAAAAAAATGGTTTCCGGACTTGTTTCTGTTCTCGTCCTTTCCTGCTCCGCTCTTTCTGTTATGTCTGCAAGCGGTGCTGAAAGTACTGTCAAAATATCCGCAAGCCATGAAATTGCCCGTGCCGGTGAACAGTTTACTGTTGAAGTTTCGCTTTCCGATATACCCGAAACCGGTATTCAGGGAGCGGATTTTGCTGTAACTTATGACAGCTCAATCGTTTCAATCGATAAGGTTGAAATAGGAACTCTTGCTCAGACAGGTGCTGACGAAGTTGACAATATTGCGGAACTTCCCGCTTTTATGAGCAGTATTTCTAAAGAAAAAAGTGCCGTTCTTGTATCCTTTGCCGTTGCTGACAGCAATTCAAAATACTATATGCAGGGCGAAGGCGTTATGTTTACCATAACAGGCACTGTTCTTGAAAATGCTCTTGCCGGCTCTGTTGCAGAATTTAATATTGTTCCGAATCCAAGAAAAATAAACGGAAGCGGTACTGCCGAGGACAATAATAAAATCTGGCTCGGATATGATGCCGATACAAATCCCGATGACGATATAACTAATTATGTTTATTACGATTCATCGGTTTCAAATGGTTCAGTAACTGTTCCCTCAAGCGGAGATGTAAGCAATTTAAGAGGCGATGCAAATCTTGACGGTTCAGTCGATATTGCTGACGTTGTTGCAATTGCATCATATGTAAGCGACAGCGTACAGAATTCTCTCGAATCTCAGGGAATGATTAATGCGGACGTTCAGGGCGAAGGAAACGGCATCAATGCCAATGACGCTCTTGCTGTTCAGCAGTATCTCGCTAATATTATTACTGAACTCTGATTAACTGTGGTTTGTCCCTTAAAATGCAGAAAAGCTTTTAAGGATAAATAAATTTTTATTAATGTTATTAATGGGCGAAAAGCCTAAAGAAAGGAATTTAAACTGATATGAAAAAATTTGTTTCAACACTTACATCACTTTGCATGAGTGTTTCACTCACAGCAGGCACACTCGCTGCTTTCAGCACATCAGCAGCCGACATTTCTAATGTTCCGGTTCAGAAAACTCTTAAACTCCTCGCTGACGGCAAGGCTAACTACACTGTTTCAGCTGAAGATATCGCTAAGGGCGATGTTGTAATCGAAGTTGGCGTATATATCGAAGAAGATGAAGCTACAACAGGTACAGTTACTGCTAAGATGGGTATCTCTTCTGCTCCTGATGAAAGTGCTATTAAAATCACAAAGATGGGCGATATCTATTCAGAAACTGTTGATTCATATGATTACACATTCAAGGGCGGTGCTAATGACGGTATAACAGTTACAACAACAAAGAGACTTGCTTTCTATGGTTCATACAAGAAGGCTACAAAGAAGGTTGCAAATACTGGTTCAATCCTTGCTTCAAACGTATTTGACAACAATACAGCAAACTTCATCTATTCAGCAGGTGCTACTACACCGGCATGGCTTGGTGCTACATCTGACGAATTCCCTGTTAATACATTTGAAGTAACTCTCAAGCAGAATGCTGCTCCTGGTGAATATAAGGTTGATTTCGTAAACGAATCTGAAGATGCCGGCAACGGTGCTCTCCGTAACATGACTCAGGTTGGTTTCTGGGACGTTTCAATCAAGAATCCTCTTGACAACCTCCTCGTAGGCGGTCTTGGTCTTGAAGGTCTTACAATTACTGTTGAAGGTGCTGCAACTACAACAACAACAACTGACAAGCCGGCAACAACTACAACAACTGCTACAACTACAAAGCCAGCAGCAACAACAACTACAACACAGGGCGGCGGAGACATTACTATGCCTGAAGGTCTTGTATGGAAGGTTGACGATGTAAAGCTTACACGTGAAGAACTTGTTGCAAATGACGGTCTTGTAGTAGTTCCTGTTCGTGTTGCTCAGGTTTCTGACCAGATGATTGCCGGTGCTGCATTCACATTCAAGCTCGCTGATGAACTTACATGGAAGGGCAGCGAAATGGATACAACCAACTACGCTTATGCTAACTGTTCAAACGTTCTTAACGAAACAGAGCCTAAGGTAAACTTTGCTTGTCCTCAGAAGAACCCTAATGGTGGCCGTGATATTGGTTTTGTATGCGAAGAAGAGGGTGCAGTAATCATCGAACTCGTTCTTGCACTTCCAACAGATGTTGCTGACGGCAAGTATGACATCGATATGGTATTTGAAGGTGTTGACAGAGCTGTTGCTGACAACGACAACACAACTGCAAATGTAACACTTATGGGCGGTTCAGTTACAATCGGTGACGTTACAGAACCTACAACAGCATCTACAACAGCTACAACTGCTACATCTACAACAAAGGCTACATCAGCTACAACAACTACAACAAAGGCTGGCTCTACTACAACAACAGGCAAAGTAGACCCAACAACAGGCAACGTTCTTTACGGTGACTCAAACGTTGACGGCAAGGTAAATATCGCTGACGTTGTATGCCTCAACCAGTACCTCGTTGACAATACTAAGTATGACCTCTCTGCACAGGGTAAGATTAATGCTGAAGTTAACCTCGACGGCAAGCTCACAGCAGCTGACTCAACAAGTATCATCAAGTCACTCGTTAAACTCGTAACACTTCCTGACAAGGCTTAATTAAAAAAATAAAATTTATTTTCCGAAATAAAGTATAATGCAGTTTGAGTATTGACTCGGAAAGGAAATGCTAATGAAGAAATTTCTTTCAGCAGTTACGTCCGTGTGCATGGGTATTTCGGTACTCGCAAGCTCATTTGCTGTTCCGCTTAGTACATTGGCTGCCGGTGGGGAATACCCTGCCGGTCAGTCTAATGTTGCTTTAGACGGTGCAGGAGGCGTAACTGCTAATAAACAGGCTGACAGCGGTCTT
This sequence comes from Oscillospiraceae bacterium, assembly GCA_016303235.1. GTDB lineage: Bacteria > Bacillota > Clostridia > Oscillospirales > Ruminococcaceae > Ruminococcus. The sequence goes on along the minus strand of JAEDMB010000052.1, from coordinate 2,969 downwards.
ACCTGGAAGGTTGACGATGTAAGTCTTACACGTGCAGAACTTGTTGAAAACGGCGGATATGTCGTTGTTCCGGTTCGTGTTTCACAGGTATCAGACCAGATGATTGCCGGTGCAGCATTTACATTCAGCTATGCTGACGAACTGACATGGAGAGGCGATGAAGTAGATCCTATTAACGTTGCTTATGCAAACTGCACTAATGTTCTTAATGAGACTCAGCCAAAGGTAAACTTCGCATGTCCGCAGAAAAATCCGGACGGCGGGCGTGATATAGGTTATGTCTGCACGGAACAGGGTGCAGTTATTATTGAACTCGTTTTCTCTCTCTCCACAGATGTTCCTGACGGCAAATATGATATAGACATGTTTTTTGAAGGTACTGACAGAGCTGTTGCTGACAACAACAACACAACCGCTGAAGTAACACTTCTCGGAGGTTCAGTTACTATCGGAGACCCCGCTGAGACTACAACAACATCAGCCAACACTACAACAACTACGGCTACCACAACTACAACTAAGGCTACTTCAGCTACAACAGCTACAACCAAGGCTACTTCAGCTACAACAGCCACAACCAAGGCTACTTCAGCTACAACAGCTACAACTAAGGCTACTTCGGCTACAAATGCTACGGAGACATCATTAGTAACAACTGTTCCTGTTGCTCAGGACGGCGAAATTGCTTGGATTATCCCTGATGTCAAGGCTAAGCCCGGCGATACTGTTACTATGGACGTTGCTGTTCAGGGTGAGGATATTGCTGTTGCAGGTATGGAAGGTTCTGTAAACGTTGACAAGAGTGCAGGCATTGCCCTTTCAAAGGTCAGCGATGAAAGTGCCGGATATTCCGCAAGAGTTGCTTACAACGTTGCTGAAGAACTTATCGCTTTTGATACAAATTCAGCTTTCAACGTTAAAGCTCCGAACGGTTCAACAGTATTCTCTCTTACATATACTGTTCCTTCTGACTGTAAGTCAGGAAAGTATCCTGTAACATGGGGAAGCAATCTGATGATTGTTGATGAAAACGGTCTTGATGTTACTAAGAACGTTAAGCTCGTTGACGGTTCAATCACAATTGAAGCTCCTCAGGCTCAGGAGGGAGAAATCTCATGGATTATTCCCGATGTCGAAGCTGAACCCGGCGAAACAGTAAACATGAACGTTACTGTTTCCGGTGATGTTATCGGCGTTGCTGGTATGGAAGGTGCAGTTAATGTTGACGGCAGTGCAGGAATTGCCCTTGCAGACGTAAGTACTGAAAGTGCTGGATATTCTGCAAGAGTCGTTTCAAATATTGCAGAAGAACTCATTGCTTTTGATACAAAGTCAGCATTTAACGTTAAGGCAGCTGACGGTTCAGAAGTATTCACACTTACATATACAGTTCCTGATGACTGCAAGGCTGGCACGTACCCTGTAACATGGGGCGATATTATGATTGTTGACGAAAACGGTCTTGATGTTACTAAGAACGTTAAGCTCGTTGACGGTTCAATCACAATTAAATCAGTTACAACAATAGAACCTCAGACAGGCGAAATCTCATGGATTATTCCTGATGTTGAGGCTGAACCCGGTGATACAGTAAACATGAGCGTTACTGTTTCCGGCGATGTTATCGGCGTTGCAGGTATGGACGGTGCAATAAATGTTGACGGCAGTGCAGGCATAGCTCTTTCAAAGGTAAGCGATGAAAGCACCGGCTATTCAGCAAGAGTTGTATATAATGTTGCTGAAGAACTTATTGCATTCGATACAAAGTCCGCATTCAATGTCAAGGCAGCTGACGGTTCAGAAGTATTCACACTTACATACACAGTTCCTGATGACTGCAAGGCTGGCAAGTACCCTGTAACATGGGGCGACATCATGGTTGTTGACGAAAACGGTCTTGACGTTACTAAGAATATCAAGCTTGTTGACGGTTCAATCACAATCAAGGCTGAATCAACTACAACAGTTCCTGCTCAGGAAGGCGAAATCTCATGGATTATTCCTGATGTTGAGGCTGAACCCGGTGATACAGTAAACATGAGCGTTACTGTTTCCGGCGATGTTATCGGCGTTGCAGGTATGGACGGTGCAATAAATGTTGACGGCAGTGCAGGCATAGCTCTTTCAAAGGTAAGCGATGAAAGCACCGGCTATTCAGCAAGAGTTGTATATAATGTTGCTGAAGAACTTATTGCATTCGATACAAAGTCCGCATTCAATGTCAAGGCAGCTGACGGTTCAGAAGTATTCACACTTACATACACAGTTCCTGATGACTGCAAGGCTGGCAAGTACCCTGTAACATGGGGCGACATCATGGTTGTTGACGAAAACGGTCTTGACGTTACTAAGAATATCAAGCTCGTTGATGGTTCAATCACAATCAAGGCTGTAACAACTCCAACACTTCCTGTACAGACTGGCGAAATTTCATGGGTTATTCCTGAAGTTCAGGCTAAGGCAGGCGACACTGTAAACATGAGTGTTACTGTTGAAGGCGATGTTATCGGTGTTGCAGGTATGGACGGTGCAATCAATGTTGACGGTAGTCAGGGAATCAAGCTTTCAGCAGTAAGTGATGAAAGCACCGGCTATTCAGCAAGAGTCGTATATAATGTTGCTGAAGAACTCATCGCATTCGATACAAAGTCCGCATTCAATGTCAAGGCAGCTGACGGTTCAGAAGTATTCACACTTACATACACAGTTCCGGCTGACTGTCCGGCAGGCAAGTATCCTGTAACTTGGGGCGACATTATGGTTGTTGATGAAAACGGCCTTGATGTTACAAAGAATATCAAGCTCGTTGACGGTTTCATTGAAATCGTTGATGAAACAACAACTACAACAACAAACACAACAACTACTACGACAACTACAACTACATCTGCTACAACAACTACAACTACAACACTTCCGGCAGGTGAAATCAACTGGGATATTGCAGAAGTAACTGCTAAGCCTGGTGA
>JAEDMB010000199.1 GCA_016303235.1 Oscillospiraceae bacterium | reverse complement strand
CTTTTGCCGTCAGGAGCAACAACAGTATGGCCTGCCTGAGCTCCGCCGTTGAATCTTATATTGAGTGATTTTTTATTCTTACTGCAAAAGAAATCAGTCATAAGACCCTTTCCTTCATCTCCGAAATTAGCACCTATAACGGCAAAAGCTTTTTTCATAGCAATATCTCCTTAAAATTTTATAAATCTGCTGAAAGGATTTTTCTTTTTCTGATTTGAAAGAGTTCCCACAGCCTTTCTTACAGCAACCTGAGTGCTTTTATCCCATGAGGCTATAACTTCTTCCGTATCACGTCCGCATGTTGTTTCGATGAGTGAAACTATAATCTGCGGAATACATTCACAGCTTGAAACAGAAACAGCTCTTTCGCCCATAAGTTCACGCCATTTTTCAGGTCTCATGCGTCCTGCACTTCCGCCGTCCTCAAGAAGAAGATGAAATACTTCATATTTACGGCATACCTGAGCATAGAGAGATTCAACGGGAATATCCTCATAAATTTCATCGCCGAATATATTCTGAATTTCACTTGCCGTAAGCTTTTCGGGGAAGCAGTCATCGCCCATAGTAAAAAGGAATCCCTTTTTGCCACGTTTTTCCCATGCGTCTGTTGAAGTGTGATTTGATGCGAAATACCATGCAAGCGGATAGCTTTCAAAATTATTTCCGCCTCCGCCCATTTCAAACCACAGTTCAGTAAGCTGGCTTGCAATTCTTATATCGGATTCAAACTGTGTAATCTGTAAGGGAGCTCTGTCGCAAGTGGAATCACCGACAGCAGAAAATAAAATCTGCGGGTCGGGAACAGGTCTGCGGTCAAGAATTTCCTTAACCATGTCACCGAGTTTCTGTGCAGTAATATTGAGAATACGGCTCATAGAACCCGTAACGTCAAGACCAATAATAATAGGTGTAGATTCGGGGTGTTCGGGATTGTCACGGCTTTCACGGACTTTAACTCCCTTTGGATTATATTCGGGCTTAATACTTTTTGATGTATAGATTTCTGATGTACTTCTTCCGCTTATTCTTGAAGAAGAATAATTTTTCCAGTCTTTTGAACTCCAGCTTCCGCAACCCATAAAAAATTCCTCCTTAAAAATCAGTTATAAATATCATTTATACATATTTTCATTTCGGTGAAATATCTTCCGCCGAATGATTTTATTATAGTATCTTCCCAGTATTCCATTTCGCTGAAAGCGTCTGACATGCAAGGTCTTTCGGCAAAATCAAGCATAGGCTTTGGTGAATTTTTAGGGAAGATTTTTCTGCATACTGCTTTTACACATTCAAGGTCAGTGATTGAACGTGCAATGCCGTCAGTACGGCATGACGATGGCATGATGTTATATATTTCGCTCTGAACTCCGGACATTTTCTGTCCGTCCTTTGCGGAAAACCACCAACCTCCGATTATGCGTAAAGTATGCATTTTCGGATTAATCAGCAAATTATCAGTAGAAAGGCAGTTCCAGACGTTTCCGCCGAGTTGTGCAAAACAGCACATTCCGAGGAGTCGGCTTATAATCCATGCACAGTGACGTGGGTCAATATCATCACCGAAGAAATCAAGAACTTCATCAAGCGGAAATTCTCCTTTTTCTGTTTCTGTATTTAGAAAAATATTTCCGTTTCCGATTATTTCAGTACGCTTAATGCGTGGCAGAAATGAACGAGCCTGTTCAAGAGCCTTTTGATTAATTCCCGATGTGAGAGATTTGAAAGCAGGGTATATAGTATTTTCAAGCTCGCTTTCCAGAATAAAATAAACTGAATCGTCTGAAAAATACATTTTTCCGTCCTCACGTTCATACTCACGTATATATTGAAAATCACAGTTATATAAAGAAAAATGTTTCTTTTCGGGAATGTTTTTAAATTTTCGGTAAAGATTGTTTACAACTGCCGATACTTCACCGCAAAGAGGGTCAGAACATACATCAGGGTGAAATTTTTTCATAAGCGAGATATAAATTTTTTCAGCTTCAAGAGGATTATCGGGAAAAATTTCTGTACATGAACGGCATTTTAAAATTTCCTCCGCAGTTATTTTAATCACCTTCTTAGTAAATATCTTTTTGATATTATCATTATATACTAAATATTCTGATTTGTCAAGCGTATTTTGAAATTTTGTAATTAATAACTAATTTTTGCGTAAATAATTATGCGTAATATACAAAAATCTGTATATACGCTTGACATTTTACCTTGTAATATGATATTCTTTAGGAGATAATATCATAGAGGTGATGAATTTTGGTAATTTTACCTGAAAACTATAATATAAACGATTATGACAGACCGTCCGTAGCAACTGATATTGCTGTATTCACAATAAGAAAAAATCCGAGCGAAAGCTATCGCCATTTGTCAAAAATGAGACTTTCCCTGCTTATGGTAAAGAGAACGGAAGAACCTTATAAGGGAATGCTTTCACTTCCGGGGGGATTTACTGTCCGCACGGAAACAATAGAACAGACTGCAAAAAGAAAGCTTTACGAAAAAACAGGCGTTAAAGATGTTCCGATATCGCTTTTATATAATTCTTCCGCAATGGGACGTGACCCGAGAGGCTGGATAATATCATGTGCATACTGG
>JAEDMB010000051.1 GCA_016303235.1 Oscillospiraceae bacterium | reverse complement strand
ATTTTTTCTGTACGGTTTATTTTTTTATAATAAAAAAAATTATTTTCCACTTTCTTTTTTTCAGAAAATAGTGTATAATATAAGGCAGAAATAAAAATTCGGGAGGTTATCTGATTTATGGAAAGATATTCGCTTGGTATAGATATAGGCTCAACGACAGTAAAAACCGTAATAATTGACGAAAAAAAGAATATAGTATGCTCAAATTATCAGAGACATTTTTCAAAGGTTCGTGAAACGGTAGCTGAACAGCTTAAAAGCATACAGAAAGCATATAAGAACTGTGAATTTACAGTGAGTATAACAGGCTCGGCAGGTCTCGGACTTGCGGAAGGTTCGGGAATAGCGTTTGTGCAGGAAGTACATTCAGCATTTATTGCAGTTAAGGAAAGACAGCCCGATGCAGATGTTGTTATTGAACTCGGAGGAGAGGACGCAAAAATTATATTTCTTACGGGCGGTACTGAACAGCGAATGAATGGTTCATGTGCAGGAGGTACGGGAGCTTTTATTGACCAGATGGCGACACTTCTCGGAATTACTTCCGGAGAAATGGACGAGCTTTCTCTCAAGGCGGAAAAAGTATATCCGATAGCCTCAAGGTGCGGAGTCTTTGCAAAATCAGATATACAGCCCTTATTGAATCAGGGGGCAAGGAGAGAGGATATTTCTGCAAGTATATTTCAGGCAGTAGTTGACCAGACAGTTTCCGGACTTGCACAGGGCAGAAGTATTGAGGGAAAAGTATTGTTTCTCGGAGGGCCTCTGTCATTTCTGAAAGGTCTCAGAAAGGCATTTGTAAAGACTCTCAGACTTTCGGAAGAAAATGCAGTATTTCCCGAAGAAGCTCCGGTATTTGTAGCATATGGGTGTGCAGTATTTTCATCAACTCTCGGCGATTACTATACTATTGAACAGATTTCCGAAAAAATCAGAAATGCGATTGTAAACGACAATATAGTAATAGGCGAACCGCTTTTCAGAACTCATGCGGAATATGATGAATTTATAGCACGCCACAAACAGCATGACCTGAAATATGCCGATTTGCATACATACAAGGGAAATGCATATCTCGGAATAGATGCAGGTTCAACTACAACAAAGCTTGTACTGATTACTGAAAACGGTGAACTGCTTTACAGTCACTATTCCTCCAATCTCGGACAGCCACTTGACAGAATTGCTGAAAAGCTTAAAGAAATTTACAAGGAAAAAAATCCTGATATTATAATAAAAGGTTCAGCAGTAACAGGTTACGGGGAAGATTTAATAAAATCAGGTCTTTCAGTAGATTCCGGAATAGTTGAAACTGTTGCACATTTCAAATCTGCATCGTATTTCTGCCCCGATGTTGATTTTATTATAGACATAGGCGGACAGGATATAAAATGCTTTAAAATAAAGAATAATGCTATTGACAGCATTATGCTTAATGAGGCATGTTCATCGGGTTGCGGTTCATTCATACAGACCTTTGCAATGGCAATGGGATATGATATTGCGGAATTTGCACAGCTCGGACTTTTTGCGGAAAAACCGGTTGATTTAGGTTCAAGATGTACAGTTTTTATGAACAGCAGTGTAAAGCAGGCTCAGAAAGACGGAGCGTCCGTTGAGGATATTTCAGCAGGTCTTTCGTCGTCAATAATAAAGAATGCTATTTATAAAGTAATCCGTGCAAATTCTCCCGATGAACTCGGAAAACATATAGTAGTGCAGGGAGGAACTTTCCTCAATGATGCTGTACTCCGTGCCTTTGAAAAGGAAATTGGCAGAAATGTTATAAGACCATCAATTTCCGGACTTATGGGAGCATTCGGGTGTGCATTGTATGCAAAGGAAACAGCAAAGGAAAAATCATCTCTCATATCGGCTGAAGAACTTGAAAAATTCTCCTACAAGTCAAAATCAGTACACTGCGGAAAATGTACCGCAAACTGTTCGCTTAATATAATTACATTTGAAAACGGACGGAAATTTATTTCCGGCAACAAATGCGAAAAAGGTGCAGGAAAGACAAAATCGAATAATGTTCCTAATCTTTATGATTACAAATATACAAGTATTCTGAACTATACAAAGCAGAATCAGCCGAAAAATCCGATTGCAAGGGTAGGACTTCCGCTTGCACTCAGCTTTTATGAACAGTTGCCTTTCTGGCATACGTTTTTCACATCTCTCGGCTTTGAAACTGTAATTTCCGATGAAAGCTCAAGACATACATATTATCTCGGACAGAATACAATTCCGTCAGATACAGTATGCTATCCCGCAAAGCTTACGCATGGACATATTGAAAATCTTCTTGACAAGGGCGTTGATTTTATATTCTATCCGTGCATGAGCTATAATGTAAATGAGGGACACAGCGACAATCATTTTAACTGTCCTGTGGTTGCTTATTATCCGGAACTCCTTATTGCAAACAATCCCCGTCTGAATGATAATAATTTCAAATATCCCTATATGGATTTGAACGTCAGAAAAAATGTAATAAGAGTTATGACTGAAACTCTGAAAGAATATAATGTCAGTGCATATATTCCCCATGCCTCCGATATGGGATTTAAAGCGATGATAGATTTCAGAAACTCAATCAAGAAGAAGGCTGTTGAAATAATCAACACGGCAAGACGTGAAAAGCGTAATATAATAGTTCTTGCCGGCAGACCATACCATATAGACAAGGAAATAAATCACGGCATACATAAATTAATAACAAGTCTCGGAATGGCAGTTGTTACTGAGGATAGTATTGCATGTATGGCGGAAACTCCCGAACTTCATGTTCTTAATCAGTGGACATATCATTCAAGACTTTACCGTGCAGCAGAATTTGTAACAACACAGCCGGATATGCAGTTAGTACAGCTTGTATCTTTCGGGTGCGGAATAGATGCCGTAACTTCTGACGAAGTGCGTTCCATACTCGAATCAAAGGGAAAACTCTATACACAGCTTAAAATAGATGAAATAAACAATCTCGGAGCATCTAAGATTCGTCTTAGAAGTCTTGCGGAGGCTATGAAAAACAAGAGGTGATAAAATGTCAGAATATGCAAAATTTACGGAGGATATGATTAAAACGCATACTATACTTGTGCCGAATATGCTCCCGATACACTTCAGGCTGATTATAAAAATCTTTGAATCAGCCGGTTATAAAATGGAACTTCTTCAGAATGAATCACGTTCAGTAGTTGACGAGGGACTGAAAAACGTTCACAATGATGCATGCTACCCTGCACTGCTTGTAATAGGTCAGTTTATGGACGCTCTCAAAAGCGGAAAATATGACCCCGACAAAACTGCTCTTATAATGTCGCAGACCGGAGGAGGTTGCAGAGCATCGAATTATATACATCTTATAAGAAAATGTATGCAGAAAAATTATCCGCAGATACCTGTTCTCTCGCTTAATTTCAGCGGACTTGAAAAGGACAGTGCATTTAAGATAACTGCTCCGATGTTTCTTAAAATGCTTTATGCCGTTCTTTACGGCGATTTGCTTATGATATGCTATAATAAATGCCGTGCATATGAGCTTGTAAAGGGTTCGGCACTCAAAAAGCTGAATAAATGGCAGAAAATTCTCGGAAATATTTTCCGAACCGGAAGCAGTGATTATCTGCATACAAAAGCACTCTATTCACAGATTCTTGAGGATTTCGGAAAAATTGAGCTTAGCAGTGCAAAAAAAATAAAGGTCGGAATAGTAGGGGAAATATATGTTAAATACTCTCCGCTTGCAAACAATCATCTTGAGGATTTTCTCATATCAGAAAACTGTGAACCTGTCGTTCCGACACTTCTCGAATTTGTAATGTACTGTGCATGCGGTAATATGACGGACGGAAGGCTTTATGACCATGTGACAAAATCATCTGTTATTAACGGAATAGGCTACAAGCTTATTTACAGCAAACAGAAAGAGCTTATCAGCATTATGAAAAAGCACGGAAAATTTGACCCTCCGCATGATTTTGAACATCTTCGTCACCTTGCTGACAAGTATATAAATCAAGGAGTCGTAATGGGTGAGGGCTGGCTTATTCCGGCGGAAATGGCATCGCTTGTTGAATCGGGAGTTGAGAATATTATATCCGCACAGCCTTTCGGGTGTCTGCCGAATCATATAGTTGCAAAGGGTATGGCAAGAAAAATAAAATCAGCATATCCCAATGCAAATATAGTCGCAATAGATTACGATGCGGGTGCAACAAGAGTAAATCAGGAAAACCGCATAAAGCTTATGATTGCAAATGCAAGGGGTGTATGATATATGCCTTTGATTGACAGAAACGGCAGAATGTACAATAAAAATGAAAAGCCTTTTTCACAGGATAAAATTCTTGAATTTCTTTATGATACTGTTTTCGGAAGATGTATTCTGAAAGTTCTTACAATGCCAATGCTTTCGGAAATTGTGGGAAAATTTATGGATTCGGAACTTTCAAAGCCACTTATAAAGCCCTTTATCCGAAAAAATAATATAAACTTATCTGAATACTATACAGATAACATAAAATCCTACAATGATTTTTTTACAAGAAAAATCAGACCGGAAATGCGTAAAATTGACAAAAATCCTGAATCGCTTATAAGCCCATGCGATTCAAAATTATCCGTATATAATATAAATCCCGACAGCGTTTTTAGAATAAAAGGTTCAGATTACAGCATATATGATATGATTAAAAATCCTGAGCTTGCAAAAAAATTTGAGGGCGGAATATGTCTTATATTCCGCCTTGAAGTAACTGATTATCACAGATACTGTTATTTTGATTCCGGAAGAAAAAGCAACAACGTCCATATCAGAGGAGTACTGCATACTGTAAACCCGATAGCATTCCGGAGATACAATGTATACAAGCAAAATTCCCGTGAATATACTTTACTGCATACGGAAAATTTCGGAGATGCAGTTCAGATTGAAGTCGGTGCGATGATGGTCGGAAAAATTCAGAATCATCATGGAAAATGCCGTTTTTCAAGAGGTCAGGAAAAGGGAATGTTTCTTTTCGGAGGTTCAACGATAGTATTGCTTTTGCAGAAAGACAAAGCTCTGATTGATGATGATATTGTCAGAAATACAAAAAACGGTTTTGAAACCATAGTAAAATACGGTGAAAAAATCGGTTTGAAAAAATAATATTTCCCGAAACATTATTTTTATAAATTTTGTTGCGAAAATACGGAATTATATTGACTTTCCGATAAACTTGTGATAAAATGTTTTTCAATAAAAAACAGGGGGTATTTTTTATGAAAAATTTTTCGGAAAATAATGGAAAACCAAAGGGATTCACTCTTGTGGAACTGATTGTTGTAATTGCGATTATCGGGATTCTGGCATCTGTTTTAGTTCCTTCAATTGCAGGATATATTGAAAAAGCAAAAAATACTGCGGATATTTCCAATGCACGTCAGATAACAAATGCATTGCAGATTGCAATAGCAATTTCTCCGGATACAATCATTAATCATGATAATCCATGGGACGATTCTCCTTCAAACAAAGACCATGGATATGTATATGTTGATGATAATGAAGTCCGTGTTTCAAATATAGCAATAGCAGATATCCTTGAAGAAGAAGGTATTATAAAGAACGGATATGCCTCAGAATATAAAGTCCGTCAGGGAAAAGAGGCAACATATTCAGCTGATAAAGTAAATGTTCTTTGCAAATCCAGAAAAAAATGGCAGAGGTATCAGGTGAACTTTGTATTCAGAAACGGCGGTCTTGAATTCAGTTATAGTGCAACCAAAACCCTTGATATTTCAAAAGATGCCGTTACTTCAGAGAAATTTGCAAATATGATAGGCGGTCAGCCCGGCACATCTGAAATATCGCTTGGCGGAAAAAACTAATAAAATCAAATCCGGATATTGACAAAGGATAATTCCGGTATTATAATTATGTATATATATTTGTAAGTGAGGTAAAAAATCTATGCTCAGCAATGACAAAAAAGTAATGGATAAAATTGTCGATTTATGTAAGTCAAAAGGCTTTGTATATGCAGGTTCTGAAATATACGGCGGTCTTGCAAATACATGGGATTACGGCCCTTTAGGCGTTGAACTTAAAGAAAATATCAAAAAGGCATGGCGTAAGAAGTTCATACAGGAAAATCCCTATAATGTAGGTCTTGACAGTGCGATACTTATGAACCCTCAGACATGGGTTGCATCGGGACATATAGGAGGCTTCTCCGACCCGCTTATGGACTGTAAGGAATGTAAAACACGTCACAGAGCTGATAATCTTATTGAAGATTTTGACGGTACTAACGTAGCAGGCTGGACAAATCAGCAGATGACTGACTACATAAAGGAAAAAAATATAGTATGCCCTAACTGCGGAAAAGCAAATTTCACTGATATACGTCAGTTCAACCTTATGTTCAAGACATTTCAGGGCGTAACGGAGGATTCAAAGTCAGAACTTTATCTCCGTCCGGAAACTGCACAGGGTATCTTTGTAAACTTTGCAAATATTCAGCGTACATCAAGAAAGAAAATTCCTTTTGGTGTTGCACAGGTCGGAAAGTCATTCAGAAACGAAATAACTCCCGGAAACTTTATATTCCGTGTGCGTGAATTTGAACAGATGGAACTTGAATTTTTCTGTAAGCCGGGTACTGATTTGGAATGGTTCAATTACTGGAGAACATTCTGCAAGAATTTCCTTTTAAGTCTTGGCATTAAAGAAGAAAATATCAGACTCCGTGACCATTCACCGGAAGAACTCTGTTTCTATTCAAAAGCTACAACAGATTTCGAGTATCTTTTCCCGTTCGGCTGGGGAGAACTCTGGGGCGTTGCTGACCGTACAGACTACGACCTTAATCAGCATATAAAGACAAGCGGAAAGTCACTTGAATACTTCGACCCCGAAACAAATGAAAAATACGTTCCGTATGTTATAGAGCCGTCACTCGGAGTCGAAAGACTTTTCCTTTCAATAGTTACAGAGGCATACGATGAAGAAGAAATTGTTTCCGTTGACAAGAACGGCAATGAAAAGAAAGAAATCAGAACCGTTATGCATTTCCACCCTGCACTTGCACCGTTTAAGGCATGTGTACTTCCTCTTGTAAAGAAACTCACTCCGAAGGCTCTTGAAGTATATGAAATGCTTTCAAAGAAATTCGTTGTTGATTTCGATGAAACAGGTACAATCGGAAAGAGATACCGCAGACAGGACGAAATAGGTACACCATTCTGTATTACATACGATTTCGATACTCTCGAAGTAGATAACTGTGTTACAGTCCGTGACCGTGATACAATGGAACAGGAAAGAGTCAATATCAACGATTTGGTTGCATATCTCGAAAAGAAAATTGAATTTTAAATCATATCACAGGGCGGATTATTCCGCCCTTTCTTATTGCATTATAATTATATTTTACATCGATTTAACGTCTTTTTTAAAAAGTTTTGTATTGACTATTTATAACTGATACTGTATAATTAAATAAAAACTAAAATATTTCCGAAAGAGAAGGTATTTTATTATGGATTATCTTGAAAACCGAGAGCTGTCGTGGCTGAAATTCAATAAAAGAGTTCTTGAAGAAGTTACTGATGAAAGTGTTCCGCTTTTGGAAAGACTTTCATTTTCTGCAATATATCAGAGCAATCTTGATGAATTTTTCAGAGTGCGTGTGGGAACTCTTACAGATGCCGATGATAATAATGATACAAAGGATAAGCGTGAAAACAAAACAGGAATGACTCCAAAAGAACAGCTTGACGCTGTTTTTACGGCAGTAAGAAGATTACAGCCCCTTGCGGAAGAATCATATATTAAAACTATGGAGCTTTTAAAACCTTATGGCTATGAACAGGTTACAATCAGCTCGGCAAGCGAGGAAGAAAAATTATTCCTTGAACTTTATTTCAAAAGGGAAATCAAACCGCTTGTATCTCCGATAGTAATTGACAAGTCGCACCCTTTTCCTTTTTTAAGCAATAACGCACTTTATATACTTGTACAGATTAAGGATAAGGATAAAAAGGGTATTACAATCGGAATTATTCCTGTTAAAAATGAACACTTCCCGAGAATGATTCCGCTTGGAAATGACGGAAAACGCTTTATTCTTGCCGAAGATGTAATACTTAATTTTGCACATCTTGTATTTAAAAATTATAAAGTTATAGATAAAGTCATTGTAAGAGTTACAAGAAATGCCGATATTGACCCCGATGATGATGACGGTGATTTTCGTGAAAGTATGGAGGAGCTTGTTTCAAAAAGACAGAAACTCAAACCGGTAAGGCTTGAGCTTTCCGATAATTTCAGCGGAGATGCTCTCGAATATTTCTGTAAAAAGCTGAAAATAGAAAACAGAAATGTATTCTATTCAAGAATACCTCTTGATTTGTCATATCTCTTTGAGCTTTCTGACCTTTCAGATGATTCCTCATTGAAATATCAGAGGAGAGAACCGCAGAAATCGGCATCATTAAGCGAAAGCCGTTCGATTATTTCGCAGATTCGTTCAAAAGATGTGCTTTTAAGCTATCCTTATGAATCAATAGGAACTTTTATAAAACTGCTCAATGAGGCATCTGTTGATGAATCTGTAACATCAATAAAAATTACCCTCTACCGCCTTGCCCGCAACAGTAAGATTATTGAGGCTCTCTGTACTGCTTCCGAGCTGGGAAAGGAAGTAATAGTTCTTGTCGAACTCCGTGCAAGATTTGATGAGGAAAATAATATAAAATGGTCAAGAGTACTTCAGGATTCCGGCTGTCGTGTAATATACGGCCCTAAGGATTATAAAGTACATTCCAAACTTCTGCTGATAACACGCAAAACGAAAAAAGGCACTGAATATATAACTCAGGTCGGAACGGGAAACTATAATGAAAAAACTTCAAGGCTTTATACAGACCTTGCACTTATTACATCAAATCCCGAAATAGCCTCTGATGCGGAAAAAGTATTCAGCAAGCTTATGAAAAAGGAATTTGTTGAAAATACATCAAAGCTCCTTGTTGCACCCCTCTGTCTCCAGAACAGAATACTTGATATGATGGACGAACAGATTAAGCTCGGTAAAGACGGATATATCGGAGCAAAAATAAATTCATTAAGCGACAGAATGATTATCGACAAGCTTGTTGAGGCATCGCAGGCAGGAGTTAAAATAGACCTTGTTGTAAGAGGCATATGCTGTATTATAGCAGGAGTTGCAGGATATACGGAAAATATTACAGTCAGAAGTATAGTGGGAAGATTTCTTGAACACAGCAGAATATATATATTCGGAAAAAATGACGAAAACAGAAAAATATATATAAGCTCTGCTGACTATATGACAAGAAATACTACAAACCGTGTTGAAGTTGCATGTCCGGTTCTTGACCGGAAACTTAAAGACCGTGTATCTGATATGTTCAATATACTGCTTTCGGATAACGTAAAGGCAAGAATACAGCAGAGTGACGGAATTTATACAAGAGCTGTCAGAAATCCCGATGAACCCGCCCTCAATGCTCAGGAGTATTTCTATGAGCTTGCATATAAAAAAACTGAAGAAAAAAAGGAACGTCAGGAGCGTCTGAAACAGAATAAATCCAGAATTTCTGCAAAAAATAAGTAATTTACTGATGTTTTTGCTGATTTTTTCCTAAATATGCGTATAGTTCAAAAATATTTGTGTAATAATGCTATTGAAATCGTTTGATACTTATAGTATAATTATATTGTAGTATATTATCTTTCCGGATAGTGTACGGAACTTGCACAGCCGGCATTTGTGCTTTATAATTCACGTAATTTAATTTTTATGCCGGAGAATGGAGAAAAAACATGTCAGTTAAATCAACTAATCCCCTTATGGTAAAAATCAAAGCTGATTTCCTTGAAAAGCTTAAAACCCAGTATAATGTAGCTCCGGAAGAGGCTTCTGACAAACAGGTTTATCAGGTGCTTTCAAGCATTATTGTTGAAATCCTCAAGAAGAAAAGACAGTCATTCGTAAATCATACCAATTCAGTAGGCGGTAAACAGATTTATTATCTTTCTATGGAATTTCTTATGGGACGTTCCCTTAAAACAAGTATATATAATCTTGAGCTTGCTGATGACATTTCCGATATGCTTAAGGAATACGGCATAACTCTTGACAGAATTTATGACAATGAACCTGATGCCGGTCTCGGAAACGGCGGTCTCGGACGTCTTGCAGCCTGTTATCTTGACGCTCTTGCAACTCAGGCACACCCTGCAATGGGTCACTCAATATGCTATGAATACGGTATATTCCAGCAGAAGCTTGAGGACGGCTGGCAGACAGAATTTCCTGATAACTGGCTCCCCGGCGGTTCAGTATGGCTTGACCCAAGACCGGAACTTTCAATAGATGTTCACTTTGAAGGCGAACTTCAGGAATACTGGGATAATCAGTATCACAGTGTATCACATATCAATTACAATACAGTAGTTGCTATTCCTTATGATATGTATGTTTCGGGATATAACAGCGAAGGCGTTTCAGTTCTCCGTCTCTGGAAGGCACAGGCTCCGAGCTTTGATATGGCTAAGTTCAACAGCGGTGACTATGCAAGTGCTCTGGCACAGAATTCAGTAGCAAATGCTATTTCAAAGGTTCTCTATCCTAACGACAATCACCTTGAAGGAAAGTCACTCCGTCTCCGTCAGCAGTATTTTCTTTGTGCCGCAGCAATCGGTGATATAGTAAATAATCATATGTCCGTTTACGGCACTCTTGATAATTTACATGAAAAGGTTGCTATTCACATTAATGATACTCACCCGACACTTGCAATCCCTGAACTTATGAGAATACTCCTTGACGACTGTGGTTATACATGGGAAAAGGCTTGGAATATCGTTATAAATACTTTTGCTTATACAAACCATACTGTTATGGCTGAAGCTCTTGAAAAATGGGACGTAAACCTTGTTAAGCATATAATTCCGAGAATCTTCTCAATTATCGTTGAAATTAATAACCGTTACTGCCGTGAGCTTATGGAAAAGCACGGTTATGACAGTTCAAGAACTACAAGAATGTCAATCATAAAGGATAATCAGATTCACATGGCAACTCTCTGCGTTGTAGCATCACACAGCGTAAACGGTGTATCAAAGCTCCACTCTGAAATTATCAAGCAGTCTGTATTCCACGATGAATTTGAAACTACTCCTGCAAAGTTCAAGAACGTTACAAATGGTATTGCATACAGAAGATGGCTCTATCAGTCCAACCCCGGACTTACAAATCTTCTTAAGGATAAAATCGGCGACAAGTTCCTTAAGGACGGTGCAGAACTCATTAAGCTCCGTGAATTTGAAAATGATAAGGCTGTACTTGAACAGCTTACAAAAATCAAAAAGGAAAACAAGGAGAAATTCGCTAAATATGTTAAGAACAAGAGCGATTTCATAATTGATACTTCAAGCATTTTTGACGTTCAGGTCAAGAGACTCCACGAATACAAGAGACAGCACCTCAATGTTATGAATATCCTTGCAGATTACAGCTATCTTCTTGCAAATCCGGATGCTGATTTTGTACCAAAGACATATATTTTCGCTGCAAAGGCTGCTCCGGGATATTATCTTGCAAAGCAGATTATCAAGCTTATCTGGGCTATTTCTGAAGAAATCAAGAAGAATCCGAAGATTTCAAAGAAACTTTCTGTATACTTCCTTGAAAACTACTGCGTTACACTTTCCGAACTTCTTATGCCGGCATCTGAAATTTCCGAACAGATTTCTCTTGCAGGTACAGAAGCATCAGGTACAGGTAACATGAAGCTTATGCTTAACGGTGCTATTACTCTCGGAACTCTTGACGGTGCTAATATCGAAATCGGTGAATCCGCCGGCTTTGACAATATCTTCATATTCGGTATGAAAACCGAAGAAGTTAATAACCTCAAGGCAAGAGGATATAATCCGCAGAATTACTATAACAACAACCCGATTATCAAGGACTGCATTGACAGAATGTACAGCGGAATCAATGGCTGTCAGTTCAATGACGTTGCAAATTCTCTCAGAACTCAGGACCCGTATATGGTTCTTGCTGACTTTGATTCTTACAGAAGAATGCAGAAATTCAGTTCTGAAGTTTACAGAGATACTGAAAAGTGGGCTAAGATGTCACTTCACAATATTGCCGGTGCAGGTATCTTCTCTGCTGACCGTGCAGTAAATGA
>JAEDMB010000198.1 GCA_016303235.1 Oscillospiraceae bacterium | reverse complement strand
TATTATACACCTTTTTTAGTTCTTTTGCAATAGTATTTCACCTAATATATAATCCAAAATATTTAAAGAAGTCTTTAGGTAAACTTGCTAAGTTGCAGAAAGAATTATCCCGAAAGCCAAAGGGTAGTTCAAACCGTGATAAAGCAAGAGTAAAAGTTGCGAGACTTCAGGAACATATTGCAAATCAGAGAAAAGATTTCTTGCAGAAATTATCTGCTGAAATTGTCAAAAACAACGATATTGTTTGCATTGAAGATTTAAACGTGAGTGGAATGATTAAAAATCATAAACTTGCTCAATCAATTGCAGATGTATCGTGGTCAGAATTTGTAAGACAACTTGAATATAAGGCAAATTGGTATGGAAAGCAAATTGTCAAGGTAGACAGATTCTATGCAAGTTCTCAGACTTGTAATGTATGCGGTTATGTTAATAAGGACACGAAAAATCTTTCAATAAGAGAGTGGGAGTGTCCTTGCTGTAACACACACCACGATAGAGATGTAAACGCTGCAATTAATATTCTTAATGAAGGATTAAGAATGATTAAGTCAGCATAAATAATGTTTAGTACGGTAGGAACTATCGGAATTTAAGCCTGTGGAGATGGAGGTTACGAAGTCTGTGAAACAGGAATCTCGTCACTTTAGTGATGAGAGGTTCAAGTCTATCAAGCAAATAAAATTATGAATATAAAAGGAGGAGTATCCATGAAAGCAAAACAGGTTTTAAGTGGTTTTCTTGCGTTTGCAACAATTTTCGGTTGTAATATCGGAAACATCAACAGCTACACAAATAGCAAAACTGTTATAACAGCATCGGCAGAAAATCAGATTCCCGATTACAGCCTTTGGGACAGGTTTATAAAGTACGATTTGCGTATAACGGACTATGATTCTCTGTCAGAAAAAGAAAAGGAACTTTGCAAATTTATCTTTGAAACAGAACGTTCATCAGAAGATACAATAATTTGTGAACGTGCAAGACGAATACTCAACGGCTACGATGTAGGTGAACGAGTAAACCCGAAAGAAATCAGCAAATATTACAATATTATTGACAGATGTGGTGATTACTGGGAGTTTACTCCGTATCCGAATACAAATGAAAGTGGAATCAATAAATTTCTTGAAGATTATGGATTTTCAAAAGAAATGGCTGTTTTAGATGCCGTACCTGATATAAAACATATCGATGATAATATGTTTTATAATGAATATTGGGTTGATGACGAAAGAACAGCTTCGATAGAAATTCATGAAAACTCCTATTATAGTTCAGACAAAGAACCTTTTATCTATAAGGTTTACAACAATGATTCTTATGAAAGTTACGAAATCGAAAAGAATCTTGAAACTTTACCTGTTATTGAATACAAAGGCTGTAAATATCAGATTTGTCCGGATAATACACTTGCTTTATACAGTTTCGATGACGGAGAACTTGATTATGTTGAAATTCCCGAAACTGTAAACGATATGAAAGTTACAGGAATAAAAATGTTTGCATTTAATGAAAGCAATGTCAGGAGCGTAAAACTTCCTGAAACAATAAATTACATTGAACCTTTTGCTTTTTATAAATGCAGGAATCTGAGTGACATAAACTTGCCTGAAAATCTTAAAAGTATCGGTGGTTCGGGATTCTGCGAATGTACAGGATTGGTTGATATAAATATATATTGTCCTAATCTTAAATTTTCATCGTTTTCTTTTTATCAATGTTCAGCAGAAAATGTAATATTCAATACAAAAAATGTACCTGATTACTTTACATCATTCTTTACAGAATATAAATCAATTGTTCTGGGCAATAATGTAAAAGAAATAGGTTGTACTTTACTCAATAAAGATATTGAAATTCCTGAAAGTGTAAAAATTATAACATGGGGAGAAATGCCAAGCGGTGTTACCATTGTTCCGAAACATATAGAAATTTTAGGAGCATACAAAGAAGCAATTGGCAGTAAGTATTTTTCAGTATCAATGGGCGGTGACGCTGTAATTCCTCTGATTGAAAATAAAAGCATGACAGAAATGTATGACGGTACTATAGGTTGTTACTTGAATACAGAAGCTTATAATTATGCAATTGCCCATAATGCAAAATTTCAACTTCTTGATGATACAATTTATGGTGATGCAAATGGTGATGGTATTGTTGATATTGCTGATGTCGTTTGTATTTCTGTATATGTGAGCAATCCCGAAAAGAATATCATGTCTGAACAAAACATAAAAAATTCTGATGTTCATAATACTGGTAATGGTCTTGATGCAAACGATTCTCTTATGATTCAGCATTATCTTGCTGGCATTATTGATACTCTTTTATATCGGTAAAATAATCTTTCATAAATGACAATAGCATAATATTTTAGCATAGATGATAAAATTCCCTTAAAAGAACATCTTCAATATGTTCTTTTAAAGGAATTATCTTTTTGCATTCTATATAATGATTATATTTAAATATGGTTATTTTAAAGTATGTGTTATTGCCATTAAGAATGATTTTTCCGATAACCCTTAACATACCAACGCACATCAATATATAACAATTGGCTTATAATAAACATAAGCACTATGTTCAAGGGCATACTATCCGCAAACCATACGA
>JAEDMB010000050.1 GCA_016303235.1 Oscillospiraceae bacterium | reverse complement strand
ACTCACTCATACAATCACTTCTGGGATAACGGAAAATGCAATCTTCAGGGTATGAAATCCGAAACAACAGAAAATTATATTACATATCATCACAACTGGTATGACCACTCCGATTCACGTCACCCACGTATCAGAACATGTACTGTTCATATCTACAATAACTACTATGACGGAAATGCTAAATACGGTGTAGGCGTAACAATGGGAGCTTCTGCATTCGTTGAAAACAACTATTTCAGAAATTGTAAATATCCTATGCTTGCTTCAATGCAGGGTTCAGATATTGCAGGCGAAAATACAGGTACATTCTCCAGTGAGGACGGCGGTATAATCAAGGCATACGGAAACTATATGGAAGGTCAGAAAGGCTTTATCTCATATCAGGAAGACAATACAGAATTTGATGCTTATGTTGCTTCCTCAAGAAATGAAACAGTTCCTTCTTCCGTAACGGCAAAGCAGGGCGGAACTACATACAACAACTTTGATACAAATTCAAGCCTTATGTACAGCTATACACCTGAAAGTGCTGACAGTGTCAAGTCAACTGTAACTTCAAAGGCCGGACGTGTAAACGGCGGTGATTTCAAGTGGACTTTCGACAACTCCGTTGATGATGAAAGCTATGCTGTAAATGACGGTCTTAAAAAGGCAATTACAAGCTATGATGATTCAATCGTTGCAATCGGTAGCGGATTCAAGGGAGATTCAGGTGATACTCCAACTACTACTACTACATCAAAACCACAGACAACTACAACAACTACAACTGCTAAGCCCTCAGGCACAACACAAGCTCCTGTTGTAGGTTCAGATGTAATATACTGCTCACCCGCCGGCGGTGGAAACGGTACTTCTATGAACAGCCCGACAGATGTTCTTTCTGCTATCAAGTCAGTAAAGGCAGGCGGTACAATTTACCTCCTTGAAGGTACTTATAAGTTCAGCGAAATGATTCTCATTGATGATTCATTAAGCGGTACTGCAAACGGTATGAAGACAATTTCAGCTTATCCCGGAGCTAAGGTAGTATTTGATTTCTCCGGACAGGGAGCAGCAGACCCCTCAAAGAGAGGTATTACTCTTGACGGTGACTACTGGCACTTCTATGGCTTTGAAATTACAAAGGCTGCCGATAACGGTATGCTCCTTTCAGGAAATAACAACAAGATTGAAATGATGGTATTCAATGACAATCAGGATACCGGACTTCAGATTTCAAGATATAATACAAGTGCTGCTACAATTGCAGACTGGCCGTCCAATAACCTTATTCTTAACTGTACATCAAAGAATAACTGCGATGACTCAACAATGGAAAACGCTGACGGTTTTGCAGCAAAGCTTACATGCGGTGAAGGAAATGTATTCGATGGCTGTATGGCTTACAATAACTCTGATGACGGCTGGGATTTATTCGCAAAATCTGAAACAGGACCTATCGGTGTTGTAACAATCAAGAACAGTATCGCTTTCAGAAACGGCTTTACTGAATTTGGTGAAGGCTATGGCGACTGTGACGGTAACGGATTCAAGCTCGGCGGTTCCGGAGTAGGTTCAGCTCATGTTGTTGAAAACTGTCTCGCATTTGAAAACCTCCACTGCGGATTTACTGACAACAATAACCCGAAACTCGGCACAATCAAGAATTGTACTGCTGTAAACAACAACGGCGAGGGAAAAGGTAAGCCGAATTTCTCCTGCTACCGTTGTACAGATGACGGCTGTGACTTTGAAAATCTTATGTCATACTATGACGCAAGCGTATTTATGTCAGATTCAAAGCTTGCAGGCGGAGCATCTAATGATAAATATGTAGGTACATATACAAACGGCGTATATTATAACAGCGGTTACTATAAGGTTGACGCTAAGACTGATATAACAAACGGTGCTAAAATTGGTACTAAGTTTGAAGGCCCTTCAGCTTCCGACTTCGTTTCAATGGCAACAGCTCCGGTACAGGGAACAGATTTCCACACAACATGGAGAAATGCAGACGGAAGTCTCAATACAAGCGGTCTTTATGAGACAACAGGAACTTACAAGTCAATGGGCTATCATTTTGACGGTTCTTCTGTAACTCCTCCGACAACTACTGCTACTACTACCACAACAAAGCCTAATGAAACAACTACAACTACCAAGAAACCCGATACTCCCGTTGTATCAGGCGGATATACACATAACTTCACACTGAACGGCACAAACAGCAGTTTCTATACGATTTCAGGCAACCTTTCAACAGGCAAGGGAACAGTAAACTACGGCGACCTTACTCTTACACAGTGCCTCAAGATGGAAACAGCTACAAGTGTTTCATTCAATGCTGATAATGCAGGTACTCTTACTCTTGTATTCGTTGAACCTTCTGCAACTATTAAGGTTGACGGCACAAAGTATACTGCAACAAACGGCATTGTAACTGTTGACCTTTCAGCAGGTTCACACTCAATCACAAAGGCAGATACAGCTAACCTTTTCTATATCAACTATTCAGTTGAATCTTCATCATCAGAAACAGGTCTTAAAGGCGATGCAAACTGCGACGGTTCAGTTGATATAGCTGACGTAGTTTCAATAGCTGCATATGTAGGCGATTCTGCTAACAATACTCTTAAAGCACAGGGAATTATTAACGCTGATGTTCAGGGCAACAACGGTATAAACGCTACTGATGCTCTCACAGTTCAGCAGTACCTTGCAAATATCATTACTTCCCTTTAATCAGGATTTCTTCAATCCCTCTTAATTTAATAAAGAGCCGGTATGGGTATATCGGCTCAGCACAATTTGAAATTACATAGCAAAAAGGCGGTACTCAAAAAAAGTACCGTCTTTTGCTTTATATAAGATTGTTTTTTATAATATAAGATGATATTATACGGCTGATTATAGTCAGACAGTTCGTGTCGGTTACAGACCATTTTTTAAAGCGGTTTATGTAATTATAAGAAATAAGACCTTTTGTTTTGCTGTCTTTTTTTATCAGATACTGAACTGTTCCGAGAATATTCTGACTGCTGAGAATTTTAAATGCCTCGTCTGCACGTCCCTCAAGCTCGTTTACATTGTCTATGACAAGAATATTGTCATCGCTGAATTTTTCCGAATACTGCGGATTAAGTGCATATTCTGCATCAATCTGCGGAGAATCCTTGCTTGAGGCTTTTATTGTATTCATATTTTCACCGCTGAATATGCAGATACAATCAATATCAAATTCAGCTTTTATTTCGTCAAGGAGTGTATTTATATCGGGTACATTTCCGGAAATAATTCTGTCCGTAAGAGTTCCGATATATTTTATATGCGAATCGAAATTCTGATTTTGTGAGAGATAGGCTATTTTGTGTTCAATATCAGTTTCGATTTTTCCGTGTTTCTTTGCATCGTATATAACATAGCGGTTTTTGCCTTTTTCCTTTGCTATAAAAAGAGCCTTGTCCGCCTGCATAAAAAGTATGTCATAATTATCGCTGTCAGCCGGATATGTTGAAACGCCTATTGAACATGTTATATTTAAATTTTCGATTCTGTTCAGAAATACCTGTTCTGTTTTGGTGCGTATTGCACGGAGTATTCCTCTTAAATCTGTTTCGTCAATGGTTTTTTCGAGAACTATCATAAATCCGCCTCCGCTTATTCTTCCGGCAAGTCCTCTTGTACCTATTTCAGCCTTTATAATTCCTGCAATTGTATAAATTACTTCATCGCCGAAAAGGTGACCATATGTATTATTTATAAGAGTGAAATTGTCAATATCGACTATTACTATATTAATATTGTATTTCGGCTTTTCTGAAATGATATTCTGTGCATATTCGGTTATAGCTTTTTTGTTGAGAAGTTCTGAAAGCGAATCACGGTTTGATGCTATTGTGATATTAATATCCTTTGACTTTGATTTTGAAGGGATAACAGTTATTATTCCCATAACTTTTCTGTGTTCTATATCATTATATCGTGTAACTCCGCTGAACTGATTAAATTCAAAGCTTTTTCCGTATGTAAGAATACTTGATTCTATTTCATAGTCAAAGCGGTATGTGCCGTTTTTAATATCATCGCAGAGTCTGTTGAATGAATCGAGATATTCGGGGCGGACGTATTTCATAGAAACAGCACGTTTCCGCCATGTTTCGAGGTCTTCATTTATCAGCATAATTTCCCTGAAACAGTCGAAAAGATAGATTTTTATTATTTTTGTCTCAAAGCTGTATTCAAATGCAAGGTCATGAGTCATGCTTAAAAAATGCCTGTATTCTCCTATAAGGTATTCACGGTCATAAACAAGAGCCTCAAGTGAGAGAATATCATTAAGAGTTATGTGATATTGTTTTCCTGTTTTTTTTACCGACGCAAGAAACCATCTGAATCCGGAGGCTATTCCTTTCATACGGAGGACTATTTTCTGTATATCACCGCTTTCGAGGGATTCAAGGGATTTCCGGAAATTTTCAAAATCGTCCTTGTGTATGGTACGCTGAATTGAGTATGTGACATCATTTCCGAAGTATCTGAAAAAACCCTCATCGGCACTCTGTGTATGAAAGCTTTCATCTGTTATAACTGTTCCGATAGTATAATACTGCTGATTAAGTACGCTGTAATTATTCATTATCCGCAGAATCCGTCCTTTCCCGACACTATTAATCATTATAATTATATCAGCAGAGAATTGAAAAGTCAAGAATTAATATATTTATCCAATATATAATTTTTTAACATAAATATAATAGCTTTTTTCTTTCCGGTGCTGTATAATTATAATATCATTAATTTTCAAGGAGGTTTTCTCTATGGACAAAAAGGAGCTGAAAAAATATCTGATTATCGGAGCTGTTGCTGTGGGAGTTATGATAATTGTAAAAAATCTTACATATATAGGCGGTTTTATATCGCTTATTTTTACGGCAGTGTCTCCGCTTGTAATCGGGTGTGCAATTGCATTTGTATTTAATATAATTATGTCTTTTTTTGAAAGATATTACTTTCCGAAAAGCTGTAAAAAGCTTGTTTTACGCACAAGAAGACCAGTATGTCTTTTGTTTTCGTTGTGCATTGTGGTTCTTGGTATTTTTCTGATAGCCAAGGTTGTAGTTCCCGAGGTTACGGAAAGCTGTAAGGTTCTTTACAAT
This sequence comes from Oscillospiraceae bacterium, assembly GCA_016303235.1. Lineage (GTDB taxonomy): Bacteria > Bacillota > Clostridia > Oscillospirales > Ruminococcaceae > Ruminococcus. Next base: position 7,093 of record JAEDMB010000050.1, on the reverse strand, counting down.
ACTATTCCGGATATTGTTGACAAGCTGAAAGAATGGGCAGTTGAAAATCTTGAAAATATTCCGGATATTCAGAAAAAAATTGCAGAGCTTGATATAAACTGGGCATCTGTTACTGAAAATATTGCAACGTTCCTTACAAGCGGAGCTACCGGACTTATAAGTTCGGTTGTCGGAATTATCGGAACTTTTACACTCAGCATTACTAAAATATGCGTCGGAATAGCCTTTGCCCTGTATCTGCTTATATATAAGGACAGTATAAAAAAAGGTCTTTCAAGAATTAAAAATGCTTATCTTGATAAAAAAACTGCTGATAAAATTCAGCATATATTTGATGTCACAAACAAGACTTTTAAAAGCTTTTTTGTCGGTCAGTTTACGGAGGCGGTTATACTCGGAGTGCTTTGCAGTATAGGAATGCTGATTCTCAGACTGCCCTATGCCGTTATGACCGGCACAGTAGTGGGAGTTACGGCACTCGTTCCGATAGTCGGAGCTTTTGTAGGTGCTATTGTAGGAGCTTTTATGATTCTGACAGTAAATCCTATGCAGGCGGTAATATTTATAATATTTCTTATAATACTACAGCAGATTGAGGAAAATTTTATATATCCGAGAGTTGTAGGCTCATCAATAGGACTCCCCGGAATATGGGTTCTCGGAGCTGTAACTGTCGGGGGTTCAATATCGGGAGTAATGGGAATGCTTTTGGGAGTTCCTGCCGTTGCAACGGTTTATAAGCTTGCATGTGAAAGCCTTGAAAAGAAAGAGGCTGAAAAAAGAAAGGCACAGCCTTCCCCGAAACCCGCACCCGATAAAAACAAAGACAAAAAACATTAAGGAGATTTTTTAAATGGTCTATACGGTTACTCTTAATCCGGCTGTTGATTATGCAGTCGGAGTTGAAAATTACAGGGTGGGAGAAGTCAACAGAACTTCCAGAGAAAATATTACGGCAGGCGGAAAGGGTATAAATGTATCAGTTATTCTCAGCCGTCTCGGAACTGAAACTACTGCATTGGGATTCTGCGGAGGATTTACGGGCAGAATGCTTCTGCAGATGCTTGATGATATGAAAGTCAATAATGATTTTATATATGTTCCGGACGGTACGACAAGAATAAATGTAAAACTGAATACTGATTCCGTTGAAACGGAAATAAACGGCATGGGCTGTAATATTGATACAGAAAGCCTTGAAAAATTATACGAAAGACTTGACGGTCTTAAAAAAGGTGATTTTCTCGTGCTTGCAGGAAGTGTTCCGAAATCTCTGCCGTCTGATATTTATGTAAGCATTGCGGAAAGGGTTCAGAAATGCGGAGTTAATACTGTTATAGATGCCTCGGGTGATTTGCTTTTAAAATCGCTTGAGCTTAAGCCTTTTCTTGTAAAGCCGAATAATTTTGAACTCGGCGAAATTTTCGGAGTAAAAATCGATTCACGTGAAAAGGCTCTTGAATATGCAAGGGAAATTCAGAAAATGGGAGCTTTGAATGTTCTTGTATCACTTGCCGGAGATGGTGCTGTACTTGTGTGCAGTAACGGGGAAATTTTCAGCAGTCCCGCACCGTCAGGAAAAGTAAAAAATTCAGTAGGTGCAGGGGATTCAATGCTTGGCGGATTTATACATGGATATATGAAAACCGGAAGTTTTTCCGAGGCTTTCCGTTTCGGAATTTCTGCCGGAAGTGCTACGGCTTTTTCAGAAACACTTGCACAGAAAGACGAAATTATGAATATTTTTCAGAAAATCAATCTTAACTGAATAATACGTGGAAATTACTAAAAAATTCAGGTAAAATTTGTGAAAATTAACGGTAAAATTTGTGATTTTTTCAGAAAAATATGCGTTTTTATCTTTAAAATTCGGCAGATACTACAAAAATATAACAGTTTTGTTGAATTTTTGAGTCATTTCCTAACGTAATTTGCATAATATATCACTTTTGATATATCTACTATGCGAATTGTCTATATAATTGATATTGACAAACAGGGTGCTTTTATGATAATATATAGGTGGAAAGAAAATTATCTGATTTATTCAGATGCTTTTCATGTAATTTATAATATAAGGAGATTTTTTCAACTATGAAGATTGATTTTTCAAAGGTAGAAGCATGGGAAGGCTTTACTCCCGGTCACTGGGTTGACAATATCGATGTACGTGATTTTATCCAGAAAAACTATACACCCTATGACGGCGATTCATCTTTCCTCGCTGAACCTACTGAAGCTACAAAGACACTCTGGAATAAGGTTCTTGACCTTATGAAACAGGAAAGAGAAGCCGGCGGTGTCCTCGATATGGATACAAAGGTTGTTTCTTCACTCGTTTCACACGGTGCAGGCTATATCGAAAAAGACCTTGAGCAGATTGTCGGACTCCAGACAGACAAGCCTTTCAAGAGAGCTTTAATGCCTTATGGTGGTCTCAATATGGCTGCTAAGGCTTGTTCAGACAACGGCTATGAAGTTGATGACGAAATCAAGCACATCTTTACAGAATACCGCAAAACACACAATCAGGGCGTTTTCGATGTTTATACCCCTGAAATGCGTGCTGCAAGAAGCAACAAGATTCTTACAGGACTTCCGGACGCTTACGGCAGAGGAAGAATCATCGGCGATTACAGACGTGTTGCACTCTACGGCGTTGACAGACTTATTCAGGATAAAAAGGCTCAGAAGGATTTCTATACCCGTCCTATGACTGAAGAAAAAATCCGTGCAAGAGAAGAAATTGCTGACCAGCTCCGTGCTCTTGAAAACCTCAAGAAAATGGCTGAAATCTATGGCTGTGACATCTCAAAGCCTGCTAAAACTGCTAAAGAAGCTGTTCAGGCTCTCTACTTCGGCTACCTCGGTGCTGTTAAAGACCAGAACGGTGCTGCAATGTCTATCGGACGTACTTCAACATTCCTTGATATTTACTTCACACGTGATATCGAAAAAGGCATACTTACTGAAGAACAGGCTCAGGAAATCATCGACCACTTCATCATGAAACTCCGTCTTGTACGTTTCGCAAGAACTCCTGAATACAATGCACTCTTCTCAGGCGACCCGCAGTGGGTAACAGAATCTATCGGCGGTGTAGGCGTTGACGGCAGACATATGGTTACTAAGAATAGTTTCCGTTACCTTCATACACTCGAAAACCTCGGCACATCTCCTGAACCGAATATGACTGTTCTCTGGTCAACAAGACTTCCTCAGGGATTCAAGGAATATGCTGCATCAATTTCTATCAAGACTTCTTCAATCCAGTATGAAAACGATGATATGATGCGTGTAACCCACGGCGATGACTATGCTATTGCTTGCTGTGTATCTTCAATGAGAGTCGGCAAGGAAATGCAGTTCTTCGGTGCAAGAGCTAACCTCGCTAAATGTCTCCTTTACGCTATCAACGGCGGTGTAGATGAAAAGACCGGCGTTCAGGTAGGTCCTAAGTATCGTCCTTTTGAAGGCGAATACCTTGATTATAAGGACGTTATGGAAAAATATGACGATATGATGACTTGGCTTGCAGGTCTCTATGTTGATACTCTTAACTGTATCCACTATATGCACGACAAGTACTGCTATGAAAGTCTTCAGATGGCTCTCCACGACAGAGAAGTAAAGAGATATTTCGCAACAGGCGTTGCAGGTCTTTCAGTAGTTGCTGACTCACTCTCTGCTATCAAATATGCTAAGGTTAAGGTTATCCGTAAGGATATCGAAATCAAGAATAAGAAGGGCGAAGTCGTCGACGTTGCAAAGAATGTTGCTGTTGATTACGAAATTGAAGGCGAATTCCCGAAATATGGTAACAATGACGACAGAGTTGACGATATTGCCGTTGAAGTTCTTGAAAAGTTCATGAACAAGGTTCGTCAGCAGCACTGCTACAGAAACGGTGTTCCTACAACTTCTATCCTTACAATTACTTCAAACGTTGTATACGGAAAGAATACAGGTTCTACACCTGACGGACGTAAGCTCGGTGTACCGCTTGCTCCCGGTGCTAACCCGATGCACGGACGTGATACTCACGGTGCAGTAGCTTCACTTTCATCAGTTGCAAAGCTTCCTTTCACAGATGCTCAGGACGGTATTTCAAATACATTCTCAATCATTCCTGACGCTCTCGGAAAAGATGCAAAGGTATTTATGGGCGACCTCGATATTGATTCTATCAAGTAAGAGGCATATTATCTATGGATAAAAACAATGAAAAAAACCGTTCCTCCGAGCTTGCCGATATGATTGACAAGCTCATGAGGGAAGGAAACAATACAGTCAATGTCAAGACTTCTGAAAACGGAGAATATAAGGTTGACGGAATTAAGGTCAAGACCTTCAATACCTCTGACTGCGGTGTAAAAGGTGCCTGCTGTCAGCCGACTGAACTCCTTGAAGAACTTGCAGACGACTAATTTATAATTATATTAAGGAGGATTTAGCAATGGCTAATGTTAATCAGAAACAGGTTGAAAACCTCGTTGGTATGCTCGACGGCTATGTAGAAAAAGGCGGTCATCACCTCAATGTAAATGTTTTCACAAGAGATACTCTTCTTGACGCTCAGAAACACCCTGAAAATTATCCTCAGCTTACTGTAAGAGTTTCCGGCTATGCCGTAAACTTCATCAAGCTTACTAAGGAACAGCAGGACGACGTAATTTCAAGAACATTCCACGCAAGCCTTTAATCTGAATTTTTTAATTTCTGAATAAGGGGGAGACTCTCCGGAGTCTCCCTTGAATTTTATCCGGAGGGTTGATAACTTTTGAAAAATTTTTTAATATCATATCTCGCATACTCGTTTGCGTCGGGTATGCTTGTTTCAATGGGCGGAGTTGTATATCTTTCGTGTGATAACAAGTATCTCGGAGCTATGCTTTTCGGACTCGGATTATATACTATAATACAGTTCGGATTTTATCTCTTTACGGGAAAAGTCGGATATATTGCGGATAAAGGCGTAAAATACATACCGGAAGTATTGCTTATATTAGTGGGAAACTGTATAGGAACTGCTGTAACAGCACTGCTTGTAAATCTTACAAGATTCGGAGATAAAATTTCCGAAAAAGCGTATACTATTATGGAGGGCAAGCTTGCAGATACTCCGGCGAGTGCGTTCATACTTGCAGTTTTCTGCGGTATGCTTATGTATATTGCAGTTGAAAATGCGTCAATCAATAAAAAGACAAATTCAGATACGGCAATTCTTGCGGGAACTCTGCTTGCAATAATGGTATTTATTATTTCGGGATTCAATCACTGTATTGCAGATATGTTCTATCTTTTTGTGTCCGGAAATTATAAATCCAGTGCTGTAATTTATTTTGTGCTTGTTATTCTCGGAAACTCTGTCGGCGGAATGACACTTCCTTTTATACGCAAATTAGGAGAGTTGAATAATCAGAAGAAGGTGAAATAAAATGAACGGATATATACATTCAATCGAAAGTTGCGGAACTGTTGACGGCCCCGGTATAAGATTTGTTGTATTTGTGCAGGGCTGTCCTATGAGATGCCTTTACTGTCATAATCCCGATACATGGGATTTCAAGAAAGACAATCCGATGAGTGCCGATGAAATTCTTAAACAGTATGACAACTGTAAGGAATTTTTCAAAAACGGCGGTATTACCGTTACAGGCGGTGAACCTATGGCACAGATTGATTTTCTTACAGAGCTTTTCAGAAAAGCCAAAGCAAAGGGTATTCACACATGCGTTGATACTTCCGGAGCAACTTTCAACAGAGATGATACATCAAAAGTCGATGAGCTTATGAAATATACTGACCTGATTATGCTTGATATAAAGCATATCGATGATGAAGAGCATAAAAAGCTTACCGGCAGAAGCAATAAAAATATTCTTGATTTTGCACGCTATCTGCATGAGAATAAAAAGGAACTCTGGATTCGTCATGTAGTAGTTCCGGGAATTACTGACAAAAAAGAATATCTCCTCAGACTCGGAGAATTTCTCGCCGATTTGAATAATATTACAGCTCTTGACGTTCTGCCGTATCATGATATGGGAAAAGTAAAATATGAAAATCTCGGCATAGATTATCCCCTTAAAGATACAGAACCACTTTCAAAGGAAAAAGCAGTTGAAGCACGTGACATAATTATTGAGGGAATAAGAAACAAGCACCGCAGAGACAATGCCGATAAATAATTTTGTGGCGGACACTGTCCGCCCGTAACGGTCAGAAAAAAATGTTTTGGAGGTTTTAATTATGGCTGAAATTGAAAGCTGGGAAGAACTTTATAGTCTGCCCTATTACTTTACCGAAGATATGCGAAAAAGATACCTCAACATAATATGGGAAAATTACTGGTGGGAGGTCTATGACGAATACGGCAGAATGATAGAAGAACACTATGGCAATTCCTATTGGTACATACATTACGATGATTACAGACACTGCCAGACATTCATCTCATTTGACCAGGAGACTTCACGCAAATCAAAAACATGCTGGAAATACTGTCCATGGGATTACATAAACCCGAAAATTGACCGTTTTGACCACGAAAAAATTGATGAGCATTGCAGAAAATATCCGAAACTTGAACCATATGTCAGAAAAAATAAAAAGCGACGCAAGTAAAAAAAATCCCTTGTCATAAGAGACAAGGGAATTTTTGTGATTATTCTTCAATATTGGTTATTTCGGTTTCAGATGTTTCCGGCTCTGTCGGAGCTGAAGTCGGTGCAGGGGACTGACCGTCACCTTCAAGATATACGGTAACTATAAAGCCGTCTGAATTGTTTCCGGAGATTGTATATTTTTTTCCGGACGGTACGGGGATATATGTATTTTCGTTGCTGTCGTCGGATTTTACGAAATAGACTTCGCATTTATTATTTGCATCGTACTGTATTTCGAGGTGCTGTGACTCATAGGGGAATGTGGTTCTTAAAAGTTCCGTATATTCTTCAAGAGTGAGATTATTCTGTGACATATAATAAGCATGTGGGATTCCGACATATCTGTAATGCCACGGTTCATACTGAATCTGTGTTATTGCTGTTTTATCTTCGGGATATCTTAAAATTATACCGTATTCCCAGCA